>NZ_JBFTQI010000756.1:0-2812 GCF_056398925.1 Pedobacter sp. 01T416_2 | reverse complement strand
GATTAAAAAGGTTAATCCATAAACCCTAACAATATCTGTAAGTGTTGGCTGCCTGTAAAAACCAGCTATTAGCGGTGCTGCAAAGAACAAAACACCATATACAATGATGCTTCCAAACAGGTTAAAAAAAAATATGGTAGAAAAATCCTTTTGTCCCGCCATCCTTGTGCGGATCAGTGACGATGTTAAGCCGCTATCCATTAAGGAATTACCAACAGCGATAAAAATAGAGAGCATTGCAATTAAGCCAAATTCTGCAGGACTTAATAAGCGGGCCAATATGATGGTAACGAACAGGTTTATGAATTTAACACTAAACTGCTGTCCGATCGACCATATAATGCCCGATCGCGCTTTATATGTTAAACTCATGACCTTACAATCGAACGGTTTCTAATGATTGTGGCAATACTGCTTTTATATCGTACACCACACATTCCGGTTTACGCAATGCTGTGATATTTAAACTATTAAAAGCTTCGTGCGCTACTGCCAGTATAATTCCATCGTACTTTCTGGTTTTTGATGAGCCATTTTCGCAGATAATGCCATAGTTATGCTTGGCTTGATCAGCATTTGCCCAGGGATCGTGAATGGTTACTTTAACTTTGTATTCTTCTAACCGCCTTACAATATCAATTACTTTGGTATTGCGTACATCAGGACAGTTTTCTTTAAAGGTAAAGCCCAACACCAGCACTTCTGCTCCCACAATATGGATGTTTTTAGCGATCATTTTTTTTATGATCTGATCAGCCACATATTTACCCATTCCATCGTTTACACGTCGTCCGGCTAAAATAATTTCGGGGTGATAGCCAGCTTCCTGTGCTTTTTGAGCCAAATAATATGGATCTACGCCAATACAATGTCCACCAACCAAACCTGGTTTAAAATTCAGGAAATTCCATTTGGTTCCGGCTGCCGCTAAAACCTCAGAAGTATCGATACCGATCTGGTTAAAAATCATGGCTAGTTCATTTACAAAAGCAATATTGATATCGCGCTGGGCGTTTTCAATTACTTTTGCTGCTTCCGCTACTTTAATAGACGAAGCTTTATAAGTTCCGGCAGTAATTACCGAACGATACAGCGCATCTATTTTTTCTGCAGCTTCGGGAGTAGAACCTGATGTGATTTTTAAGATATTGGCAACAGTATGTTGTTTATCTCCAGGATTAATACGCTCTGGAGAATAACCAGCAAAAAAATCTTTATTGAAAACCAAACCAGATCCTTTTTCTAAAATGGGTACACATTCGTCTTCAGTTACACCAGGATATACGGTTGATTCGTAAACCACTATATCTCCCTTCTTTAAAACCTTAGCCACAACTGAACTCGCTTTAATTAAAGGTGTTAAATCTGGCCTGTTATTTTTATCAACAGGCGTTGGTACTGTAACAATGTAAACCGACGAGCTGCGTAATTTTTCGATTTCATTGGTACAGTACAGGCCTTTTAAAGTTGTGCATTCGAAGGTTAAAACCTCATTCAATTCTGATTCATTAACTTCCAATGTATTGTCGTATCCAGCTTTTAATTCTGCTATCCTGCTCTGGTTAATATCAAAGCCAAATACCTTGTATTTTTTTGCAAACTCTACTGCCAACGGTAAGCCAACGTAGCCAAGACCAATTACCGTCATTTTCAGATTATCTTCAGCGTTATACATAATGTTGTTGCGTATTTACAGTTAATGTTAAGTTGCTTATTGGCACTCTGGTAACTAAAGCACAGTCTAAATGATCGAATGACATTAAAACATGCTTACCTTGAATCTGGATCACCTCTCCTTCCTGATTATGGAAGAGACCATTACTGATCCGAACACGGTCTCCTTTGGAAACACCGGTTAAACTCACTACATCTACATCATTGTAGGTATCCATAATGTGTTTCAACTTTTCAATCTCACTATCCCGAACCACTGCAGGTTTACCCATGTAATTAATAAAGTTTAAAACACCTAGTGTATACCTGATTTTGTAACCTTCACGCTCATCAATTTTCACAAATACATATCCGGTAAAAAGCGGAAGACTAACTATTTTCTTTCTATCGGCCCATTGATTTTCTACATTACGTACAGGGCAAAAAGATTCGAAACCTTGCTCTTGCAGCAAACGGTCAACTTTTTTCTCCCAACGTGGGCGAGTATAGATCACAAACCATTTTTTTGCGAACGAGGGCTTGATGTTAATTGTAGATTCCATTTTTTTGATGAGGTTATAGTTTTATTTTTTAGGTAATTTGATACAGCTTCGCTATATCACTTACATGACTATTATTGGTTAATTGTTTAAATTGTAGGAACCGGTTAATTGTAATTAGTATTTCCGACTAACCAATTAACCGCTTTACACAGTTAACCTGTTTAAACACTATTCTAAATTTGTTTGCTCACTGGATACAGCTTCGCTATATCACTTACATGACAATTTTTATTTTCAAATGTTATTTTGCTTTTTGGGCAAAAGGGCAATCTAATTGAGAGTTGTTTGCAAGCTGCTAATGCCTTTAATCGATGCACAGTTTATGCATCTAGGCCTTATTGTTTGTAAACAGAATTAAATCGTTTGGGGACGTTTATTTGGTAAAGGGTATTGGTATTCTCTCTTAAAAACCGGCTAACTTTAGTTTGCCATGGCATAACCGTAACCACCGTAGCTGTATTTCTGGCTTTTCTCCCGTTTGGCATCGTTAAAAACAACCATCGGATTTTTAAGCTTATTGTTTTCGCAAATATCTTTCAATATGGCGAGCTGGTATTTATTGGTGTAATTATACCGCACCAGGTAAATGCTTACAT
>NZ_JBFTQI010000755.1:0-2814 GCF_056398925.1 Pedobacter sp. 01T416_2 | reverse complement strand
AGTTAAACCAATCTACATCCGAAGTCCTGTTGATTAAACCAAAACCATGACCACCTTTTTCGTACAGATAAATATCAGTATCTACCTTATTCTGCTTTAACGCTTCGTTCATTAAAACACTATTTTCGAAAGGAACAGTTTTATCATCTTTAGCATGCACAAAAAAAGTTGGAGGTGTTTTCCTGGTTACATTTTTATTGGCCGAGAAATAATGTTTCAAACTATCAGCAGGATTTGGGCCCAATAAATTCTTCATCGTACCAGTGTGTACAGATTCTTCAAAACTGATTACAGGATAAATTAATGCAGCGAAATTTGGCCTAAGATCTATCTTTTCCGGATCGGAAACCTTAAGATCGTTATAATGGGCAACCAAAGTTGAGGCAAAATGCCCCCCGGCAGAAAAACCCATAATCCCGATCTTGTTGGCCTTAATCCCATATTTTTTTGCATTTTTCCTAATCAGGTAAATGGCCTGCTGTGCATCCTGCAATGGGCCATAAGTTTTATCAACCATAATCTGATCGCTCGGTAACCGGTACTTCAATACAAAAGCGGTAACTCCAATCGCATTAAATCTTTTGGCTACATCGGTTCCTTCATGGCTAAATGCCAAAGCGCCATAACCACCGCCCGGACAAATGATTACTGCAGTTCCTTTAGCGATATTTTTAGGTGCTTCGAAAACCGTAAACGTAGGTACCGATACTTTGGTAACACTCAAGGTACCATTTGCACGTACCTCAGTATTTTCTACATAATCAGCAGGTGTAGTTTTAGCGCCCGGAATTTCACCTGAATATAACGGTACAACTTCTTGGGCATTCGAATAGTTAACTGCCATAAACAATAACATGATAAGGATGGATGATTTTCCCATTTGTTTTAGATTAAAATTCCATTAAATATGCTTTTAAAAACCCGTTAATATCGCCATTTAAAACCGCATCGGGATTAGAGGTTTGATAATTGGTCCGGTGATCTTTTACCCTTCTATCATCCAGCACATAACTTCTGATCTGTGAGCCCCATTCTATTTTCTTTTTCGATCCCTCTACCGCAGCAATTGCTTCGTTACGTTTCCGTTCCTCAATTTCATATAATTGAGATTTTAATAAACGGATAGCATTCTCTTTATTCTGCAATTGCGATCGCGACTCCTGGTTTTTAATAATAATGCCTGAAGGTTTGTGGTATAAACGTACAGCTGTTTCAACTTTGTTTACGTTTTGTCCGCCTGCTCCACCAGCCCTAAATGTTTCGAATTCTATATCAGCAGGATTAATATCAATCTGTATGGTATCGTCAACCAGGGGATAAACATAAACAGAAGCGAAAGATGTATGCCTACGGGCATTCGAATCGAATGGAGAAATCCGAACCAAACGATGCACGCCATTTTCGCCTTTCAGATAACCATATGAGAAATCGCCATCAAACTGAAGCGTTACCGATTTTATACCGGCAACCTCCCCTTCCTGGCTGTCCTGTTCGGTAATTTTATAACCGTTCTTTTCACCCCACATCATATACATGCGCATCAGCATATAAGCCCAATCACAGCTTTCAGTTCCGCCAGCTCCAGCAGTAATCTGTAAAACGGCAGAAAGTTGGTCTTCTTTGCTACGGAGCATATTTTTAAGTTCCAGTTCTTCTACGGCAGTTTTACTGATCTCGAACTGGTCTTGCAGCTCAGCTTCTGAAGCATCGCCCGATTGAAAAAACTCAAACATTACCGCAGCATCTTCAACCGCATTATTGGTTTGGTTAAAGCCATCCGTCCATTTTTTCTTTGAACTTATTTCGGCAAGAATTTTTTCTGCTTTTTTAGGGTCATCCCAGAAATCGGGAGCCATTGTTAATTTTTCTTCTTCGCGGATGGCGTAAAGTAGCTCATCAACGTCAAAGATACCTCCTCAGCGACGTTACTCTGTCCCTTAAATCTTGAATATTTTCTTTGGTCATGGTAACAAATATAGCAATTATGAGATACTATTAAGGAGACGCTACCCAAAACCTTAACTATCTTCATTTCTTAATGGTGTACAAAATAATTTAGGTCCTTTTACCATTGAGAAATTAAGGACATTAAGTAGGATTGAGTTAAGACCAAATTACTTGCATTTTAACCATAGGCTTCTATAAATTAACTCATCCTGCAGCTTTGCTGTTAAAACTTGTTAAAATCATAAAATGAACCATCAACTAATTATTTAATTGATTAATTTTCGAAAATATTTATCAGATCGGCCGGAATTTAAATCATATGCTATTAATGGAGTAGCATAGTTCAAATCGATCTGTTAATATCCAAACTAATATTAACATCTTAACCAACACAAATGAAAATGCTCTTTTTTATTTTAGGTTATTTGTTTTTCTGTACGGCAACATTTGCACAAACAGGTAAAATAGATAGCGCTGAAATGGCTACATTGCGTATCGACCCTCAAACTGCGCGCGGCGCGGCTGTTTCTCAGGTTTTTAGCGAAGTAGAATTTATTCCCCTCGAAACTACAAAAGAGAGCCTTTTTGGAAATATTAGCCAGCTAAAAATCGTAGACGATAATTATGTAATTTTTGATTACGATACCAAGGCAATCTTGATTTTTACTAGAGATGGCAAGTTTCGCTCAAAAATTAACGCTAGTAAAATAGAACAAGAAGATAAAAGCAACAAAGACAAGACAGTTTTTTATGGCTTTACCACTAGAAAGGAGAATAATGTCGAATTTATAGTTATTTCCGCACGTCCCAATGCCTTTTACTTCGATCTAAATGGCAGGCAGATCAAAAAGATACCACTCAAAGAGT
>NZ_JBFTQI010000754.1:0-2825 GCF_056398925.1 Pedobacter sp. 01T416_2 | reverse complement strand
AGCTGAAGGTACTGAGATGGTAATGCCAGGTGATAACGTTACAATCACTGTAAAGTTGATCAACGCTATCGCAATGGAAAAAGGTCTACGTTTCGCTATCCGTGAAGGTGGTAGAACAGTAGGTGCTGGTCAGGTAACTGAAATTTTAAAATAATCTTAAATCCCGATTTATCGGGACTAAAGAAAAATAAGAAAAGCAAAGTGTTTAAGTGCGCTTAGGCACTTTGCTTTCTAATTACGGGAATAGTTCAACGGTAGAATAGAGGTCTCCAAAACCTTTGATCAGGGTTCGAATCCTTGTTCCCGTGCTCAAAACAATGGTTGAGTAATTGAATGAGTGAATGATTGAATTTGAAGGTTAGCTTTCGAATATTATCATTCACTCATTTAGTCATTCTGTCATTCAATAAATTAAATATGGCTAAAGTAGTTGAGTTTATAAAAGAATCGTACGATGAAATGACCCAGAAGGTTACATGGCCTACTTGGGGTGAACTGCAAAGTTCTGCAATTCTTGTATTAGTGGCTTCTTTAATTATTGCATTGGTTATTTTTGCAATGGATAAAGGATCAACATTTGTGTTAGATACTTTTTATAAATCACTTTCTAATTAATATTTACTAATGAGCGATCTAAAGTGGTACGTTGTAAGGGCTGTTAGCGGTAAGGAAAAGAAAGTAAAACAGTACATTGATGCTGAGATCAGCCGTTTAGGTTTCTCTCATTTGGTTCCTCAGGTTTTAATACCAATGGAAAAATATTACCAAATGAAAGATGGTAAAAAAATTGCAAAAGAACGTAACTTCTATCCTGGTTATGTTTTAATCGAAGCTACATTAGATGGAGAGTTAGAGCACATCATTAAAGGAATTAATAGTGTTATTGGTTTCTTGGGTGATAAAGCTGGTAATCCAATCCCAATGCGCCAGGCAGAAGTTAACCGTATTTTAGGTGTGGTTGATGAGATGAGCGAGCAAGGTGAAACAATGAATGTGCCTTACTACGTTGGCGAAGGCATTAAAGTAATGGATGGACCTTTCAACGGTTTCTCAGGTATTATCGAAGAGGTAAACGAAGAGAAGAAAAAACTGAAAGTAATGGTTAAAATCTTCGGTCGTAAAACACCACTTGAGCTTAACTACATGCAAGTAGAAAAAGAGTAAGCAAATTATTTTTAGAATATAAAAAGACCGCAGAATTTATTTCGTGCGGTTTTTTCTTTTTAAATGATTTTTTAAATTGCTTAATAATTAGTGTAAGTTTTGTGGTTTATTCTGTCGTTGCGAACAAAGAAAGGGTCTTATGGTGGCGTGAAGCAATCTATTCATGGTTTATAACTGAAGAAAGTATTTTTCTTAATCGCTGATTTAATGCACATATTTTAAACACCTACATATTATTAAATATATTTCTCTCCATCTATTGTGCATTTACAAGATTATCCATATCTTTGCAGTCCTTTAAGCTTTATAGGAGCTCTAAGGAATTAAATGTTACATGCTTCCAATATTTAACATTGAGTTTTAAATAAACAAAAAACACAAAATGGCAAAAGAAGTCAGTGCAATGATCAAATTACAGATCAAAGGCGGAGCGGCAAATCCATCGCCACCAGTAGGACCTGCGTTAGGTGCTAAAGGGGTGAATATTATGGAGTTTTGCAAACAGTACAACGCTCGTACCCAAGATAAAGCAGGTAAAGTATTGCCAGTTGTAATTACTGTTTATGCTGATAAGTCATTCGATTTCATCATCAAAACCCCTCCTGTAGCTATCCAGTTAAAAGATGCTACTAAATTACAGAGTGGTTCTGCTGAGCCTAACCGTAAAAAAGTTGGATCGGTGACCTGGGACCAGATTAAAGTTATTGCTGAAGATAAAATGCCTGATTTAAATGCATTTACAATCGAATCTGCAATGAGTATGGTTGCTGGTACAGCACGCAGTATGGGAATCACCGTTTCTGGTGACGCACCCTGGAACAATTAATTAAAAAACAGTTTACAACAGTGGCGAAATTAACTAAAAATCAAAAAAAGGCACACGCTAAAATAGAAGCTGGTAAAGCTTATACTTTACAGGCTGCTGCTGCTTTGGTAAAAGAAATCACTACCACTAAATTCGACGCATCAGTTGATATTGATGTATCTTTAGGTGTAGATCCGCGTAAAGCGAATCAAATGGTACGTGGTATTGCTACTTTACCACACGGTACAGGTAAAACTGTACGTGTTTTAGCTCTAGTAACTCCTGATAAGGAAGAAGAAGCGAAAGCAGCTGGCGCAGACTTCGTAGGTTTAGACGAATATGTGGCTAAAATTGAAGGTGGTTGGACCGATGTAGACATTATTATCACAACACCAGCTTGTATGGCAAAAGTAGGTAAATTAGGCCGCGTTTTAGGTCCAAGGAACTTAATGCCAAATCCAAAATCTGGTACAGTAACTAACGAAGTTGGTAAAGCTGTAACAGAGGTTAAAGCAGGTAAGATTGATTTTAAAGTAGACAAAAGCGGTATTATACACGCTTCAATAGGGAAAGTATCATTCCCAGCAGATAAAATTTATGAGAATGCACTTGAAATCATTCAGGTAATTTCAAAATTAAAACCATCTGCTGCTAAAGGAACTTATTTTAAAAGCATTCACGTGTCTTCTACAATGAGTCCTGGAATTGCAATTGAAACAAAATCAGTAGCGGGGATTTAATCATGAACAGAGAAGAAAAAAACGAAGTAGTTTTAGAACTACAAGGACAAATGCAAGAGTATGGCAATTTCTATATTGCTGATACTTCTAGCCTTTCTGTTGAGCAGATTAACAAC
>NZ_JBFTQI010000753.1:0-2833 GCF_056398925.1 Pedobacter sp. 01T416_2 | reverse complement strand
CTTAATGGCCCACTTTGCCAAAGAAATCTGATCTGTTTTCTTGTAAATGCTATCAATTTCAGCTCTTAGATAGATATCATCAACTATTTTAATTTTCGATAAAGTCGGCATAAATCTTAACGTATTTTAAATCATTCTTATTCAGTTTGAGCCGTCAGCTCTCCTTCTTTATCTGGATAATAAATTTCAAAGCCATAAACAAAATGTATGTAATCAATATTAAAGAAAAGGCTGACAATGCAAGAGCGAAGACAGTAGAATACTAAGTTTACGATGAAAAAGTAAGCCTTAAGTTCAAGCAACCAATTTGTGCCGCGTTTTAAAATGATGGTGCAACAGGAGTCAGACCTTATAATGATTGATGTACTTAAATATAGGCAATGGTTACAATCACAATCCAGATCAAGCTAAACACACCTCCAAAATAAAACATTGGCATGTTTTGTTTCAAGTTTTTCTTAATCAAGGAAGCGTAAATGATCCAACCAAAAAAGACAATAAAATATAGCGGAACCGCAAATAATAACATAAGATTAAAATTGGTAATCAAATATAGCCATTTAATTAATTGAAGTCATAAAATTGGCAAAATAAACGATCTATAGAGAAACCATAACGCCAAAATTCCAACCTAGCCAACCTTGTGCACCGTTTTTAAAATGATGGCTCCAGGCGGGCGCCACTTCCTTTTTATAATTTTCGCCAGGAATAGCTTCTCCCTTCACGTAATATGAATACGCGGGTCCTGCAAAAAAAGCAAGCCTCGACAAAGCATTAAACTGCAGGTTTGCCTGTAGCCTGTAGAGGTTGTTTGCTTCTTCAAAATTGCCGGGATATATGGATTGAATGGTTCCTTCGGCGGAGATAGCAAAACGTTTGTTTAATATAAAATCATGACCAAGGCCTAATCCAAAAGTAAATGTTTGGGCAGTATCTGAAAAATTTTCACCTGCAATTAATAAGGTATATAATTTGGCATTTCCGGTTTTAAAGGCGATGTTGGTATTGATTACCTCGTTGCTATATACTGTTATTTTGCGGTAGCCATTATTGGATAGGTTGATCAACCCGATACTGATACCCGATGATGAATCGGCCAGATTTACCACAGCCAGTTGAAAACCGTCCATGTTTTTGGCTTGATTAACCAATCCGGCAAGCTGCATACCCTTTAAACGGCCTGAGGTTTTATTCAATACACCTGCCAGCTGAACCCCTGTGGTATTTTTACTCACATTAATCAGTCCGGCTACTTGCACTCCTTTAACATCTTTGCCAGCAAGATTGCCCGCCCCGGCCAATTGCGCTCCTCTAACCTTACTTTCTACCCTATTTAATAAACCGGCCACCTGCAAACCATCTACATTCATATTTACATCGTTGTAGGCACCCGAAAATTGAGTGCCTTTTACTGATCCGCCAACTACATTGAACACGCCCGCTACCTGAATCTTTTTAATATCGCCTTTGGTTAAATTAAACGCACCCGCTATTTCAAAGCCATTTGTTCCGGCAGTATAACCACCAAGTACATTTAAAGATGCCTTGTTTACTACACTAGAACTCATGCTGCCATGCGAACTTAAGCCAGGGGTAAACGATGCCTGAAATGGTGTCTGTGCCAAAAAATCAGGAATATTAAGATTCTGGATGCGTTGCTTTGAGGAAAGCAAAAAACGCCATATGCCCCGCCCTCCAAATGTGTTGGTAAAAAATGCGCCTTTCTCTTTGTCCGGATCTTCGTATTTCTCAGGTTTTATATTGATGTCAGCCAGGAAAACCAAGGCTGTATCGCGATAGGTTTCTTTACTCGCCGTTAAAATTACGCCACTGTGCTCGCCTCTAAAACGCAATGTAAAATAACCATTGTTATCTGTAAGTGCAGCCTGAAGCAGTTTTTTTTCGTAAACACTGGCCTGTTTAACTTTATTGCCTGTTCGGGTATCAACTACATAACCGCTTATTGCATATTCATTGTCGCCATTAGCAATGTGTTCTGCTTCTATTGTTAAATGATTTACGGCATAGCGAAGAATAATGTATTCGGCATTTTCTTTATAATCTACCTTACCATCAAATAGCTGATCTAAAACCTCGCGCACCGGAACATTCTTCACATTCAGGTTAACCAGGCTATCCTGTCGGAACAGTGCACCATTATAAGAAAAATAGAATCCGCCAGCTTTGCATATCATCTGCAAAACATTGCCAACCCGTTCCTGCTTAACATTTAAGCTTACTCCTTTTGATAAATTCCTTCTATAATCGACTGTGGCAACCTGTGCGCTACAATAGCCCGAAATAAAGAGCAATAAAATAATTAGCCTTGTCTTCATTATTTTTTAGCAGACAACAAAATGGCGTTGCCATTACGGGTCAAGTTTAAATTTAAAGTTTCACAGGTAACGATCAGAATATCATTTAACGAATCCATTTTGAAAGTGGTGGTAATGGTTAAATCTTTAACTTTATCATCTAACATAATATTACTTCCGTAGGCTTCATTTAAAGTGTTAACCAGTTTCCATAACGGAAGGTTATTGCCCTGAATTAGTCTGGTTCTGTAATAGTTGTAAAGCTGATCGGTGCTTTGTTCTTTTACCAGTTTACGGGTATTGCCGTCGATGTGGATTTTTTCACCCTTATAAAGCTTAATTTCATCATTGGCCAGGCGAACCTTCACAATTCCGGTTTCTACGTTAATTTCGGTATCCTTTTTTATATGCCTGATATTGAAGGACGTACCCACTACTTCTACACTTATCTTTTCGATATCGATTACAAAAGGATGCGTTTTATCTTTGGCTACATCAAAAAACACGTCACCTTGCTC
>NZ_JBFTQI010000752.1:0-2834 GCF_056398925.1 Pedobacter sp. 01T416_2 | reverse complement strand
CACTTATGGTAGGATAAGGGCTGTTTGCCAATCGCCAGAAGGGAAAATTTATATCTGTACCAGTAATGGAAGCGATGATAAAATTGTAGAAATTGCGAAGTAGATTAATTATTTTTTCCGTCCGGGGCACTTTTTACAGCGTTTACCTTTTTTGAATTTCTCACAACATTTTTTGTGCTCAGCCGTACAGCTGAAAATAAAACCCATGCCTTTTTGAAATTCAGGATCGGTGGGTAATATGAATAGACTTTCTTCTCTCTCGTAAATCATTGCAGCACAAAGGTAATAGTTATTTAGATTAATTCCAATTAATTAATATTCCTGGAAGATTTAAAAATTATAAATGCTACATTTTTGAAGGCAATTTGTAATTTAGCAAACTAACCAAAAAATTCATAAGATGATAAATAAAGTGGTATCTGGAGCTGAAGAGGCTATCAAAGATATATCAGATGGTGCTACCCTTATGCTTGGCGGTTTCGGGCTTTGCGGTATTCCAGAAAATTGCATTAATGCTTTGGTAAACAAACAGGTGAAAAATTTAACCTGCATCTCTAATAATGCTGGTGTTGATGATTTTGGTATTGGTTTAATGCTGAAACAACGCCAGGTTAAAAAAATGATTTCTTCGTATGTAGGTGAAAATGCCGAATTTGAAAGGCAATTGCTGAGTGGCGAACTTGAAGTAGATCTTATTCCGCAAGGTACCTTAGCTACGCGTTGCCTGGCTGCCGGATATGGTATGCCGGCAATTTTTACGCCTGCGGGCGTGGGCACCGAAGTGGCAGAAGGCAAAGAAGTGCGCAATTTTGATGGTAAGGATTATTTAATGGAATATGCCTTTGATGCTGATTTCGCTATTGTTAAAGCTTGGAAAGGTGATACCGCTGGGAATTTGATCTTCAGGTCTACCAGCCGCAACTTTAATCCTATAATGGCTATGGCAGGTAAAGTAACCATTGCCGAGGTAGAAGAATTGGTAGAAGCTGGTGAATTAGATCCAGATTATATCCATACGCCTGGTATTTATGTTCATCGGATTTTTCAAGGGAAAGATTATGAGAAAAGAATCGAGCAACGAACCGTAAGAACAAAATCGTAATGAAGAAAATAATTGCAATCGAAGAAATGGCCATGTTTCTATTGGCAATATTTGCCTTTTCTAAATTGTCATTTCATTGGTGGATATTTCCAGTATTGCTGCTTGTACCAGATTTAAGCATGCTGGGTTATCTGGCAGGCCCAAAAGTTGGTGCATGGCTTTATAACATAGTTCACCATAAAGCGATAGCAATATTAATTTTCTTGATCGGATTTTATTATCATTTACCCATATTGCAGTTATCGGGCATTATGTTATTTGCCCATTCTTGCATGGATAGGGCGCTAGGTTATGGGTTGAAATATAGCGATGCATTTAATCACACACATTTAGGTTTAATAGGAAAAAATAAATAAATGGCATTTTCAAAAGAAGAAATCGCACAGCGTATTGCTAAAGAAATAAAAGACGGATATTATGTTAACCTTGGTATTGGCATACCTACTTTGGTTGCCAATTATATTCCAAAGGGAATTAACGTAGTGTTACAGTCTGAAAACGGCTTATTGGGTATGGGGCCATTTCCTTTCGAAGGAGAGGAAGATGCCGATTTAATTAACGCAGGGAAACAGACCATTACTACCTTGCCAGGATCGTCTATTTTTGATTCGGCCATGAGTTTTGGGATGATCCGTGCGCAAAAAGTAGATCTGACTATTCTGGGAGCCATGGAGGTGTCAGAAAATGGAGATATTGCTAACTGGAAAATCCCCGGTAAAATGGTTAAGGGAATGGGCGGAGCTATGGATTTGGTAGCATCAGCCAAAAATATCGTTGTAGCGATGCAGCACATCAATAAAGCCGGAGAAAGTAAATTATTACCTAAATGTACTTTGCCTTTAACCGGTGTAAAATGCATTAAAAAAATTGTAACTGAATTGGCGGTTTTGGATATTTTACCTGAAGGTGGTTTTAAACTTTTGGAGCGTGCACCAGGCGTAAGTATCGAATTTATACAACAATCTACAGCTGGAAGACTGGTAGTAGAAGGAGAGATTCCTGAAATGAGATTGGATTAAATTGGTGGTTTGTGAGGACACAAACCACGGCGGTGGTGATGGTTGATTCTAAAGAACGATCGTCATTTCCGCGCAGGCGGGAATCTTAATGCACCCTGTTAACCCTATCAAGGCATTACGATTATTCATAAGTTTTCATGTTTTCAAAGGCATTCATGAGCACTTCGTGGTTCCCAATCAGGTTGGGAATGACGATTCCTCGCAAAAAAAAAGAAGTCAAGTTTTTAAAAACTTGACTTCTTTCATATTGGATATATTTTTACTGTATATCTACTAAAATACTGTTTCTTAAATCGTTAGAGATATCTTCGGTGATACCGATAATTTCTTCAGGTTCATTGGTGTTATTCATTATTACCTTATTACATTGTTCGCGATACGGCAATAAATATTCTTTATAGGCTGGCACTACATGGTTGTGCCATTTGTACAATACATCATCTTCAGGGTAACCACGTTCCAAGCCATCGCGTTTTATACGGCGATCTAAAGCTACCTGTTCATCTGCATCAACAAAGATGGTATGATCCAGCAGTGCGGCAATTTCTTTAACGTGGAGAATAAAATGACCTTCTACAATAATGATTGGTGCCGATTTAATCTCCAAAATTTTAACAACGGCGAGTGGGTTATTGAAGTTGTATTCTTTTTTATAAACAACCTCGCCAGTCATTAACTGCTTAATGTCTCTTAAAAACTGTTCGCTATCAATG
>NZ_JBFTQI010000751.1:0-2853 GCF_056398925.1 Pedobacter sp. 01T416_2 | reverse complement strand
TCGTCGGCTGAAAAAGCCTTCTCGCAATGACGATCAATCTATCGGGTCGTCACCCTGAACTTGTTTCAGGGTCTTAATTTATTATAGTTTTTCACCATATCAGAAATGTAAGAACATATARGGCATTGMGCTTATATGCCTTATATGGCTCAGTCTTTTGACGGCTTTACAACAAAGGCASRATACTTTGTGTTCTTRGTGWCTTGGTGTTWATYTTTTCTMCGCTGTATCGTCATTGCGAGGYACGAAGCAATCTTACAACTATCGCTACTAGCGAGCGCATTAAGATTGCTTCGTCGGCTGAAAAAGCCTTCTCGCAATGACGATCAATCTATSGRKTCGTCAYCCTGAACTTGTTTCAGGGTCTTAATTTATTATAGTTTTTCACCATATCAGAAATGTAAGAACATATAAGGCATTGAGCTTATATGTAACTTATGTGTCTTATATGGTTCAGTTTTTTGCGCTATATCACAAGGCACTAAACTTTGTGTTCTTTGTGACTTGGTGATTCATCTTTTTCCCGCTGTTTCGTCATTGCGAGGAACGAAGCAATCTTACAACTATCGCTGCTAGCGAGCGCWTTAAGATTGCTTCGTCGGCTGAAAAAGCCTTCTCGCAATGACGGTCATTCTCTCAGACCGTCACCCTGAACTTGTTTCAGGATCTTTTACACAATAGATATCTGCGTTCCACTGCACTTCGTCGGTTGAAAAAGCCTTCTCGCATCTGAGAGCTATCGGATGACAATACTTAGAGTAAGCCTACCTACCCACCCAATCCTCATATCTCATTTCAAATTTCACTTCGCCTTTATTTATCATCCCTACTTTTTTCCAACCTTGCTGGCTATAAAATTCTTCAGCGCGGGTATTTGGCGATGTACCTAGCCAAACCGGCTCATGTGTTTGATCGAAATACCAATCCATCATTAACTGGTGCAATTTTTTGCCTATGCCTTTGCCTTCGAACTCCGGACGCAGAAAGAGCGCCCAGATATTATGCTCCTTTAAATCTACGATGGAGAAGCCAACTACTTCTCCACCTATTTCGCAAACCCATCCTTTGCCACGTTGTGTAATAAATTCTTCGCAATCTTTGTCAGTAACCAGCGCCGGATCTGACAAAATGTTCTCTTTTACCGTATGTTTGACAATTTGTATCGCAGGTATGTCAGTCGTTTTTGCTTCGCGGAAAATCATTTTTATAAGTTCTTGAGAAAATTAATTTATTTGAAAAAGCCTTTTAAATGCTTTAACGGTTGATTATCAGCTATAAAACTAATCAATAAAATGTTTATGACAAATGAATGATTGTCAATTCTGGAATTGGTTCTACATTTGCTTAACGGTGTTAGATTATTTACACTGTATATTCCAAGTCATGGGAAGTAAAGAAAGAATTCTACGTTTAAAAGATGAAACCAGAACAAAAATTCTGGATGCTGCCTTGAATATTGTTCAAACAGAGGGGTGGCAGGCATTAAGTATGCGTAAAATTGCCGACCAGATTGAATATACTGCACCAATTATTTACGAATACTTTTCTAACAAAGATGGCATCTTACTGGAACTCACCAGAAGGGGATATTTAATGTTAGCGAAAGATATCCGTGAGGCCAGGGATCAACACGAATCTCCGGAAGATAAAATGGAAGCCATGTGGATTGCCTACTGGAACTTCGCTTTTACCCATAAAGAATTTTATCAATTGATGTACGGTGTGGATATGGTTTGCTGTACCGTTAAAAATTCAATGCCCGAAGCCGAAAACGTAGGTAGTATGTTAGGCGAGGTGATCGAATCGTTATTCGAGAAAAAACCAGTATCTGATGATGATATCTGCATGAAGTATTACACTTATTGGTCTATCATCCACGGTTTAATTTCCATCAATCTGGTTCGCCCCAACGGAAGAACAACAGACGAGTTAAACCAACAGATTTTAAAAGATGCCATCAAGGGCATTACATTATCTATTAATAGTTAATTTTTTTTACAACGTAATTTAACACTGTTAAATTATTATACACACTAATTCCAATTAAATTTAATCATATGAAATCTCTACATCGCTTGTACCCCTTACTTAACACTGTTAAACAGTTTAATAGTATTAAGTTATTGTTAACAATTTCTCTTCTATCTATAATTCTGGTGAGTTGTAAGTCGTCGCCTGATCAGGCTGCAGCTGCACCACCGCCACCGGCATTGCCTGTAAGCGCCATTAACGCGAGTACAGAAACCACCTATATCGAGTATCCGGCCTCTATTCAGGGCGCTGTTGATATTGATGTACGTCCACAGGTAAGTGGTTACCTACAAAGTGTATTGGTTAACGAAGGCGCTTATGTAACTGCCGGACAAACCCTGTTCAAAATTAATGAAAACCCTTACCGCGAGGCTTTAAACAATGCCAAAGCAAGTTTACATGCTGCAGAAGCGGCCATTTTAAACGCTCAATTGGAAGTTGATAAATTAACACCA
This sequence comes from Pedobacter sp. 01T416_2, assembly GCF_056398925.1. Lineage (NCBI taxonomy): Bacteria > Pseudomonadati > Bacteroidota > Sphingobacteriia > Sphingobacteriales > Sphingobacteriaceae > Pedobacter > Pedobacter sp. 01T416_2. The sequence continues at coordinate 367 of NZ_JBFTQI010000751.1, read as the reverse complement.
CTTGTTCAAAATAAGGTAGTTTCTGATTTTCAGTTAAAAACTGCTAAAACAGCTTATAAAATTGCGCAGGCAAATGCCGAACAAGCCAGAGCCAGCGTGGCTTCGGCACAGATTAACTTAGGTTATACCAATGTTAAGGCTACTGTTAGCGGTTACATCGGCCGTATCCCTAAAAAACAGGGAAGTTTAGTTTCTCCGACAGATCAGGTTGCTTTAACACAGTTATCAGATATCCACGAAGTACATGTTTATTTTGCTTTGGCAGAAAACGACTTCAATAATTTTAATGCAAACTACCCGGGTAAAACACCTGCCGACAGGATTAAACATTTGCCAGCAGTAGAACTTTTATTGGCTGATAATTCTG
>NZ_JBFTQI010000750.1:0-2858 GCF_056398925.1 Pedobacter sp. 01T416_2 | reverse complement strand
GTACAGGCAAGTGAGGTAAAAGATTTTAAAACTACTGCAATTGTTGCAGTTCAAGATAGCGCAGTAAAAACTCCTGTTAAATTGGAAGAACTTCCTGAGCCAGTAACAACAGCATTAAAATCTGATGCTTACAAAGGATGGACCGCTACTGAAGCTTGGTCGGTGAAAGAAGGAGCAAAAGAGTATTACTTAATCAACGTTAAAAAAGAAGCAGAAACCAATTCTGTTAAAATTGACAAAGACGGTAAACCAGTTCAATAAATAAGGCCGGTTAGCGCTCCATAATTAACGAGTATTTAACGTAACACGAGTTACAAATCATATTTTAAACATAATATCATGAAAAAGATCATTTTAGCCGCTACTTTAGCATTCGCAGGATTCACAGCAGTTCAAGCAAGTGAAGTTAATACAATTAAAAACGCTGCAATTGTTGCAGTTCAAGATAGTGCCGTAAAAACTCCAGTTAAATTAGAAGAACTTCCTGCACCAGTAACTACCGCATTAAAATCGGATGCATACAAAGGCTGGACTGCTACTGAAGCTTTCTCTGTTAAAGAAGGTACAAAAGAATATTTTTTAATTAATGTTAAAAAAGAAGCAGAAACTGGTTCAGTTAAAATCGACAAAGACGGTAAGCCAGTACAATAATCTCAATAAATACGCCACACAGGCATAATCAACATAAGCGTAGCCTTCGGGCTGCGCATACCTAAAAATACATACTACGAAACCGTCATGATTTTCAGAATCACAAAGTAATTGATTAAACCGAGCTTGCGAGTTCTTGAACTCAAAAAAAGGGAAATAAAACACTAGTGAAAAATCATGGCAGTTTCATCACAAATAAAACAAAATTTTAAACAGATGAAAAAATTAATTTTATCAGCTGCGTTCTTAGCTTTTGCAGGATTCTCAGCAGTTCAGGCAAGTGAAGTAAATACAATCAAAAATGCTGCAATTGTTGCAGTTCAAGATAGTGCAGTTAAAACTCCAGTTAAATTGGAAGAACTTCCTGCTCCAGTTACAACAGCGTTAAAATCTGATGCTTATAAAGGATGGACTGCTACTGAAGCTTGGTCTGTTAAAGAAGGAACAAAGGAGTACTACTTAATCAATGTTAAAAAAGAAGCAGAAACTGGTTCGGTTAAAATTGATAAAGACGGTAAGCCAGTACAATAAAACCCAAATAATTACATCTACCTATTATAAGAAAGCCGGATTATGTCCGGCTTTTCTTATTTTTGTTACATGGCGAGAATCCTGATCTTAGAAGACGATACTACATTTGCTCAATTACTTGAAGGTTTTTTAACAAAAAACGGTCATGAGATTACCCTTGTAACCCAAGTAAAGCAATCATTTAAGCAAGTTGAAAACAATGAATTCGACTTACTTTTAATCGATTACCGTCTTCCGGATGGGACAGGTCTTGAAGTGCTTAGCCACATCCGTGATCTGGGTCTATCCATACCTGCAATCATCATGACRAGTTTTAATGATGTTCGGACTGCGGTCAGATCTATCCAATTGGGTGCTTTTGATTATATTACCAAGCCGGTTAATCCAGATGAGTTACTCATGGTGATCAAAAATTCTTTAGCTAAAAAGGATTTAAAAAGTGTTGAACCAAAAGAAACAAACAGTGATTTTATAAAAGGGAAAAGTGCCGTTGCAGATAAACTGTATGAACACATCAGTTTGGTAGCCCCAACCGACATGTCGGTAATTATACAGGGTGAAAGCGGTACGGGAAAAGAATTTGCCGCCAGAACCCTGCACCAGCAGAGCAAGCGTGCCGATAAACCTTTCGTAGCAATAGATTGCGGTGCATTATCGAAAGATTTAGCTGCCAGCGAATTATTCGGCCATGTAAAAGGTGCTTTTACAGGCGCTTTAAATGACAAAAAAGGCCAGTTTGAGGCTGCAAATGGCGGAACATTATTTTTAGATGAAGTGGGTAACCTAAGTTACGAAGTGCAGATTAAATTACTTAGGGCCTTACAAGAAAGGGTAATCCAGCCTTTGGGCAGTACCAAACAAATCCCTGTTAATGTTCGCATCATTACCGCTACCAACGATGATCTGTCTAATAGCATGCAACAGGGTGAGTTTAGAGAAGATTTATATCATCGTTTAAATGAGTTCAAAATCCAGCTTCCGCCATTGAGAGATAGAGGTGGAGATTTAGAACTGTTTATCAACCACTTTATACAGCTATCGAACCGTGATTTAGAACGGAATGTGAAAAGTGTTTCTAATGAGGCAAAAACACTTTTGCTTAGTTACGATTGGCCAGGAAATTTGCGCGAGCTTAGCAATGTGATTAAACGTATGGTTTTATTAAGCCCAGGCGATGTTGCCCAGATTGGCGCACTACCTGATGAAATGATGATTTCTGTCCATCACCAGTCAGCTCCAGGTAATTCATCCGACCTTAAAGCGGTAAACGAACAGAATGAAAAAGCATTGATTACTGAAACGCTGATCAAAGTGAGACATAACAAATCAAAAGCCGCCAAGATTTTAAACATCGATCGTAAAACCCTTTACGCCAAGATGGAGCGTTACGGCATAGAATAATTATCCGGCATTCGCGTAGTCGATTTCCTCCATAAAGGCAATTAAGCTATCCAGTTTTCTGATCTGTAGTAAAACTTCAGATTTAATATTGGTGGTTAGGCCTTTTTCGGCAATTTCTAATTCCAGGGTGCGGAATGCGTTTGCCAAAGTCTTCGAACCCATCTGCGCCGTTCGTCCTGCAAGGCGGTGAACCAGTAACCTGGCCTGATCTAAGTCATTATCGATCAAATGTTTTTTCAACGCTGCAGCGTCATCTATAGAATCCTGTTTAAAAC
>NZ_JBFTQI010000749.1:0-2858 GCF_056398925.1 Pedobacter sp. 01T416_2 | reverse complement strand
CGGATAGGGTTGCTTCGATCATGTTGATAAGCTTCTGCTTAGGGATGTCTTTTAACGAAAACTCCAATTCGCGGTTTCGGATGTAATTACTGCCGCCCAAGGTTGCGCCAATGTAGGTGTTGAGGTTTCCGATTAAATGCAGGCAAAGGTTCCCTGCTGAGTTTGCAATCTCCTTATCTATAACCCATAGGTTTGATTCATTTTTGTATGATTCGATTTCGGATTTCAGTTTGTTAAGATCGCGACTGAAAAGGGATTTTAAGGTTTGGGTAAGCATATGCGAATTCTTAAGGGATTATTTGAAATGTTGTTAGGGGAATAAATGTTTAAAGCCGACACGGGATTTTGTGTTGAAGGAATGATTGTCGTTAATCTGGCGTTACATTTACCACAACTCTGTCCGGGCCTACAAGCGAAAGTTGCTTTACACATTTCCATTTTGAGCCAGTTTTTAATCCTTCAAGTGTGTTTCCGTCAACTATAATATCGCCAAACTCATAAGCATAACAAGCATATGTCCATAACAGATTAGCCACTTCATTTTCGTTAGCTGCTGAGAACCGGATTTGAAAATCAGGTAATCCAATGGAGTGAAGACCAACTGTATCCATTAACAATTCTTTGTGATCGGCATTGTTGCTAATGTTGTAAAGCCTTACATTGCAAATTGCATTTAACATCTGTATTTTATCCGTCTCCCAAATGCTTACCATGTGGGGGGGATTTAAGATTTTTTGTGCTGGTGATGAATAAACTGCATTTGGTTGCGTTGCCTTGATCACTGCCACCAGAAAATCCATAAATATATTTAAGCGTTCTTTATAGGGTAATGTTCTCGACATTAAATCAGTTACCAATATTTCATAAGTGCAGTTTTTAGCAATCTGATTGGCTTCTTGCCAATGCCAGTTTTGTTGAAAAGCAGCATCTGGAAGTTCTACCTCAGATTTGCCCTGATCAGGTATCATTATCGTGCACTGTGCCGGAATTGTTGCATCAGCAAATTGAATGGGATGATTGGGGAATAAAAAAATAAAGGTGTTTTCTGAGAAGGAATGTTCAACATTTGCAAAGTGTTTTTTCACCTCCGCTAATACCTGATTGCTATCGAAGTTAGGTTTGTCAAGGAATAAAAGTTTAGCGGTAAGCAGTTCAGGGAAATTCTCCAATGGATCATTTTCTGCTATCTGTTCATTTTCTTCTACAATGTTTTTCTTTTTAAATACGTTGAATAAACCCATTATACATTATGTTTTTGATGGCTAGTATTGTGATTATAGCCTGGTTTAAATATACAAATGAATACTGCCCAATACCACATTAAATTATAATTTCTTTAACTAACGGTTAGATTTCCTTTGCAGACCTGAGTGCCTAAAGCCGATAAAATGGAGCCCAGAGTTCCGATTTTTCACCGGGGCAAGAACTTGAAGTAATAGCGGGACTAACACTTAATAGTAGCAATAATCTGCTTTTCAAATAAAAATAAAAGGATGTTAAAGCACATTGTCCGACCAAAGATCTTTTACAGAAAAGATGAGGCTGTATCATAAGTTGTGATTCCATTCCAACCTGTCACGTTGAGCTTGTCGAAACGCTTTGAGGGCATTAAACAGGTCCTTCGACAAGCTCTCCACAGGAGTCCTTTGGACAGGAGACAATTCTATATTTATGATACAACCTCATGACGATCGCGTTGGGAATAGCGCTAAAAATTAATCTTTTACCAAAAAAAACACCTACAATTTCTTACAGGTGTTTCTCTATTAAAAAGTTTTAATTTATACTTTTCTTACCCCACCTGAGCCAACAATAGTTTTATCAACACTTGGATTGCCAGAGTAATTTACGCTTCCTGATCCGCTGATTACCGCTCTAATACTTTCGCTTACGGCGATATTTACGGTTCCTGAACCACTGATGGTACTGGTTAAAGTTTTTGTAGAAAAAGATTTACCGGCAAAGGTGCCTGAGCTGCTGATTACTACTTTTGCATGATCTGCACCGCCTGTAATGTTTATTGCACCAGAACCGCTAATCACACCACTATAGTTGTCTACATCAGCGATTGCTTTAATGCTTCCCGAACCGCTTACAGTTGTAGTTAGACTACCTGTGCTGATTTTTCCATTAACACTTAAGTTGCCATCACCGCTTACGGTTAAGCTGGCCAACTCTTTTGCCGTTACGTAAGCTGTGATTTTTTTGCCTTCATATTTTCTAGTCCAGCTAGTAATACTGGTTTGCGGGCGGATAACCAAAACGTTGCCTTTTACTTCGGTAACAATTGAGGCCAATGCATCAGCATCGCCTTCTAAACGACAGCTTTCGCTATTGCCCAAAGTTACAATTACGTTTATTGGGCCTGCTGCAGCAACTCCGTTGAAGTTTTTCACATCTCTGTCGTCGCCATTATTTTTTGAAGTGTTGATGCTGATCTGATTTTTAGCAATTACATTAATACTAGAGGTTAATGTTAAGGATGCCAATAATATTGCAAATACTTTTTTCATGGTAATGGATTTTATTTTTTAGATGAATAATGAGCTTTTCTTATAAGACGGTTGTTTTTAAGAAAAGTTGCACAAGTTGAAAATTATCTTTGGTGGCCGACTTACGAAGTTAGCTGAGCTATCGGGCCAGGGAAACTTCGTAAGTCTGGACGAGGATTAACCTTTTTTGAGGTTAATATAAAACAACGGATCGTGTTTAAAGTTATCTGCATTTATGCTGGCATCTACCTTAATGGTTTTCCAATCGTTTGTAGGTTTAATCAAGGTATATGCACCTGTTTTTAATGTTACACGGACAGGCATATCAAAACCTTTAACATCGGTTATCCAGCGATAAGATAAAGT
>NZ_JBFTQI010000748.1:0-2862 GCF_056398925.1 Pedobacter sp. 01T416_2 | reverse complement strand
AAGCACTAATCGGCATGCCCTGTCTATTTGTGCCATGCCAACTTTTTTCTCTGCCAATGATTTTTTTAAAGTACCTAAAAAGCCTTCGCCCACCATATCCATATCAATGCCAGCATTTAAAGCCAGGGCAGAAACAGTTTGTAAATCGCCCATGCCGTGGGCAATCATTTCAGGAATACCTGTATAATCAGTTACCACGAACCCTTTAAAGCCCCATTGGTTACGTAAAACATCGGTCATTAACCATTTGCTTCCGGTTGCAGGGATACCATCAACTTCGTTAAAAGAGGCCATAATACTGGCTGCTCCTGCATCAACAGCGGCTTTATAAGGGGGGAAATATTCATTGTACATGCGCACTTTGCTCATATCGGTGGTATTATAATCTCTGCCAGCTTCAGCAGCACCATAAAGCGCATAATGTTTTACGCAGGCTAAAATTTCGTTATTAGCCTGAAGTTTACCTTGATAACCTTTCACCATGGCTGCGGCAATTTGTGAACCTAAATAAGCATCTTCGCCACTTCCTTCCGAAATGCGGCCCCAACGCGGGTCTCTAGAAATGTCGACCATAGGAGAAAAGGTCCAGTTAATTCCACTTGCACTGGCTTCTATCGCAGCAACCCTTGCCGATTTTTGTACGGCGGCCATATCCCAAACGCAACTCATTCCTAATGGAATGGGGAAAACGGTATTATAACCATGGATTACGTCCATTCCAAAAAGCAAAGGGATTTTCATGCGGCTGTTTTCTACTGCAATCTTTTGAACTGCCTTTATCTTATCTACTCCTTTAATGTTAAATAAACCACCAACTTGTCCATCTCTGATTTTTTTAGAAATGTCGCTGCTGTTAGCCTGGCCGGTGGTGATATCGCCAGAACTTGGCAGGTTCAATTGACCAATTTTTTCATCAACGGTCATTTTCGCCATCAGATTGCTGATGAAGGTATTCATCTTTGCATCTGCTGCCGAAACAGGTTTTTTTGTTTGTGCTGATCCATTCAGTACAAGCAGGGTTAAAAAAACAACCAGGATATTCGCTCTCTTCATTATATGTGTGTTTTATTCTTTTTATTAGTTGGTGCTCGTTTCCAACGAATGCCTAAATAGCTTTACGATTTTATCGTGTTTTAACATTAATCGCTTAAAGCGATTGTTTATTTCCACACTCGTTAGAAACGAGCGTGAGCTATGTATTTTATTAATCAACTTTCTTTACCTCGGTTTTTGCCGATACACCATTCTCATTTATTGCTTCAATGGTAAAATAATAAGCTTTTTGGCTGTCCATTGCTTTGAACCAGTACTCGTTAAAATCATGGATCATAATGCAATTGTATAGCTTATCTGGCGCAGTACCGTAGTAAAGATTATAGGCAAATGCATTATCAACAGGCTGCCATTTGATGTAGGCGCTTCGTTTATCTTTTTCTGTCCTCAATACAATCAGGTTTTTAACCTTTGTTGGTTTTTCTCCATTTCCATTGCCGAAAACACGTAAGCCGCTAATGGCAAATTTTCCGGTTGGCATATGGATGTTTATCATTTTGATGAACCTGGTTTTTACTAGTGTCTGCAGTTCGATATAATCGTGCGGCACATCGGTTTTGTTCTGGCTTTTATCAACCAGGGTAGTCCATTTTTTACCATCAGTTGATGATAGAATCTTATATTGATGGTAAATTCCGATCTGTTTACCAATAAATTCTGCATCCTGATCTGCATAATTAATCTGGATGGCATTAACGGTTGCCAGACTACCCAGATCGGTTTGGATCCATTCTCCATTATTAGCGGTTTTGGCACTCCAATAGGTCTTAATGCTTTCATCAACAGCATTATTGGCATTAAAGCTTCCTAAAGTTGAAGAAACAGTAATGGGTTTTTTATAGTTAATTAGCATCCAACCTGGGCCTGCCGGACCACCTTCTTTTCTTTCGGAAGGAAGATAGAGGGGGTAGTCTCCAAAGGCAGTATTGGTCCACATCACATCGTCTTTATCAAAACCGGTTGGCCAGATACCCATTCTGCGCTCCCAGGTGTTTTTTACACAGATAATGCTGGTAGAAATGTGCCAGTAATTTTTACTGTTATCTTGAAAGGTTGCACCATGCCCTGCACCACGCGAAAATCCACCACCTTTATAACTTAAAGGATCAGATTGAGGCGTAAATGGGCTATCGTAAAACAAAGGTTTGGTTCCAACCACCACTCCATCAGAATAACCGCTAAATTCGGTTCCTGGTGCTCCGTATTGAAAGTAATATTTGCCATTATGTTTGGTCATCCATGCACCTTCGGCAAAAGGATCAAGAAATGTATTGTCCATATATTCGCCAAAACGCTGCCAGCCATACCGCCAGCTTTCAAGCAGGTACATTGGTGTGCGGGTACCTTTAGGTTGAAAAGTTTTGCGGTCTAATTCCACACCATACATGGGGTAGTTATTACTGCTTCCGTTATACATGTAAAATTTGCCATCGTCATCGGTAAAAAAGGACGGATCCCAGCCACCAATTTCTAAAGAATCAACCAATGGGAACCATTTGTTCCCTTTTGGATCGGTACTTCCCCATAAAGTGAAGTTTTTAGTATAGGTACTCCCGAAAACGACCATGGTATCGCCAACGATGCCTACCCCTGGTGCACAGAGTTCATCTTTTGTTTTGTTCCATGGACGGAGAAATTTTCTTTCATGGAATTTCCAGTTCAGCATATCAGCGCTATGCCAATAACCCCATTGGTTGGTGCTGAAAAGATAGAAATCGCCCTTATAATTTACAATCACCGGATCGGCAGTGGCACGGTGTTTCCCCCATTCGGTAAAAGATTCGAATGGTGTATAACCATAATCTACAT
>NZ_JBFTQI010000747.1:0-2868 GCF_056398925.1 Pedobacter sp. 01T416_2 | reverse complement strand
GATGAAAGGTGATTATAAAACTGCCGCTGCCCAATTAGAAAAAGCTGATGCAAAAACTAAAGATAATGCAAATGTACTTCAAATGCTTGGTTACTCTTATTTTCAAAATCGTGAATATGAGAAATGTATCGATACCTATAGCCGTTTGTTAACCATTAAACCTACTGAGGTTTCTGCTTATTACTACCGTGGTATAGCGAGATTAAAAATTGCAAACGATCCAAAAGAATCATTAAGTTCCATGCGGGATAACTTTTATCAGGCATCTATCAAAGATTTTACAAAAGCCATTGAAATTAGTGGTGATGAAGATGCTCAGATGTTCCAGAATCGTGGTTTAGCTTACAAAGATTATGCAATTTTTAGATCTTTTAAAGCGAAGAAAAAAGAAGAAAAAGCGGCTTGTGTAGCTTTGTTCAATAATTCTATCGCTGATTTTCAGAAGGTATTAACCTTACAACCATTAAGAAAAGATATTATTGATTGGGTAACCTACGATAAGGCACAGATAGCAAGCCTTAAATAAAATAAAACCTTTAAAGAAAAATGGGACTTGAATATTTTCGAGTCCCATTTTTTATTTCAGTTTTCCAATAACTGAATACTTCTTTTCCTTTAGCAATCTAATTTTCTGTTGTTTTTTGATTGCATAAAGGCTATCCGGACAGTAGATTAAAGTATCCTGAGATTGGTATAAGATATTTTTATTATCAATAATGATCTCTATTTTAGCTGCTTTCTGGCCGTTCCAGGTTATAGAAATCTTCTTAATAGGGATTTTTTTATTATCGGAAGTATAGATATCAACGCCATCTTGTTCTTTTGTTTTAAAACTCCCTTTCCACGATGTTTTATTGATGTCAGCGTTGACAAAAATGGCTAATTCTTTTGCCCAGTCAGCAATTTTAGCTGTTTTGCTTTCAGTTGCCCCATTTACACTAACGGTTTTCTTCACCATGGGATTTAGTCTCTGTAGGTGCGAAATTTCCTTTCCAAAATATCCTCTTATATCAAAGTACAATAAATCGGTATTTGCTTCAGCTTCTTTTCGCTGATTGCAGGAAAACAATGCCAAAGCAAATACCAGGATATGAAGTTTTTTAACCATTATACTAAAACATTTCCTGTCATTTCTGCTGGAATGGCGACACCTAATATTTTTAGAATAGTAGGGGCAATGTCGCCTAATTTACCATCTGCAATGGTTTTATAGTCCTTATCAATTAAAATACAAGGAACCAGGTTGGTGGTATGCGCAGTATTGGCAGAACCATCTCCATTTACCATAAATTCAGAGTTTCCATGATCGGCCAAAAGAATAAACGAATAACCATGTTCCAAACCTTTGTTTACCACAGTTTCTGCACATTTGTCTGCAGTTTCTACTGCTTTTATTACAGCTTCAAAAACACCTGTGTGGCCAACCATATCTGGATTGGCAAAATTTAAGCAAATAAAATCAGCCCATCCGGTTTCCATTTCTTTGGTAATGGCATCTGTAATCCCCGCGGCACTCATTTCTGGTTGAAGATCATAGGTGGCTACTTTTGGTGAAGGAATTAAAAGGCGTTTTTCATTTTTAAATTCGGCTTCCCTTCCGCCCGAGAAGAAGAAGGTTACGTGTGGGTATTTCTCAGTTTCCGCAATACGGATCTGATTTTTATTGTTGTTGGCCAGTACTTCGCCAATGGTTTGGGTTAAATCATCTTTGGTGAAAATTACATTTACCTTTTCAAAACTCTCATCGTAAGTAGTCATGGTAACATAATACAATGGCAGTTTATGCATCTGCTGTTCTGGGAAATCTTTTTGGGTTAATGCAGTGGTGATTTCACGACCTCTATCGGTGCGGAAATTAAAACAGATTACTACTTCATCATTTTGAATCGTAGCAACTGGTGCACCATTATCCTGCGTTAAAACGATTGGTTTTAAAAACTCATCAGTTACGCCATCAGCGTACGATTTTTTGATTGCTGTCAAAGCATCCTGGGTTTTTTCGCCAATACCGTTTACCATTACATCGTAAGCTTGTTTAACCCGCTCCCAACGGTTATCGCGGTCCATTGCATAATAACGGCCAATCATCGTTGCCAATTTAGCATTGGTGTTTTGGATATGGTTTTCCAGATCAGTGATAAAGCCCAGGCCGGAGTTTGGATCAGTATCGCGGCCATCTAAAAAAGCATGAACAAAAGTGTTTGGTACGTTTGCTTCATTTGCGGCATCACATAAAGCTTTTAAATGTTCGATATGTGCATGCACACCGCCGTTTGAAACTAGACCGATGAAGTGAACTGCTTTGTTATGCTGCTTAGCATAATCGAATGCACTTACCAAAACCGGGTTGCTGTGCAATTCTCTGTCGGTAATCGATTTGTTGATTCTTCCAAGCTCCTGGTAAACTACCCTACCTGCGCCTAAGTTCATGTGCCCAACTTCGGAGTTACCCATCTGCCCAGCTGGCAAACCTACAGCCTCACCAGATGCTTCAAGCTTAGAATTAGGGTATTTCTGTAATAACGAATCGAAAAAAGGAGTGTTGGCGGCATATGCAGCATCAGAATTATCTTGTTTTCCGTAGCCCCAGCCATCTAGAATTATAAGCGCGAGTTTTTTATCGTTTACCATTTTTATTGTAAAATTTATTGATCCACATTAAAACATTTTCATGTATAACATGTTTTAGTATTTTGTTTATATGGCAAATATAACTTTATTGATGCTTATACAAATGAAGAAATCCTTTTTTTGATACGCTAATGGCATAATTTTAGCTATAGGGTTCTGTATAAAATACAGAAATGATCCGGAGCTTATTTTTACTCATTATTAGTTTGTCATCATTATATCACCCTACAGCACAGC
>NZ_JBFTQI010000746.1:0-2873 GCF_056398925.1 Pedobacter sp. 01T416_2 | reverse complement strand
GTGCTGTTATCACCAACATCCTCGGTCTGGCAACGCGCATCGTTATTAAATCCTTCTCCACCAAACCACAATCTTGGATTAACCCTTAAACTGTCATCAGCCCATTTCGAGACTATTTTCCGATCTGCATCTACATCTTTACTGCCCAAATAAGAATATCCCCATTTAATGGCCCATTTATCATAATCATTTATGCGAGGCATAATACCTGCTGTGCCAACGCTGTCCTCCGGCTGGGCCACATAGTTAAAACGGGCATAATCCATTATCGAGTTGGTGTGGCCATGTTTTTCTACCCATGCTTTGTCCCTTAGCTTTTCAACCGGCGTTAAACTACTGCTGCCCATATTGTGGCGCAGACCAAGGGTATGTCCTACCTCGTGGGACGAAACGAACCGGATCAGTTCGCCCATCAGTTCATCACTAAAGGTCATCGTACGTGCTCTTGGATCATTAGGCCCGGCCTGGATCATGTACCAGTCGTGCACCAGTGACATTACATTATGATACCAGCCAATATAGCTTTGCAGAATCTCTCCACTTCTTGGGTCATGGATATTGGGTCCATAGGCATTAGCGGTTTCCGAAGGCAGATAGCGCAGTACCTTGTAGCGTGCATCCTCCAGGCTCATGGTGGTATCGCCTTCGGGCCAYTCCTTTCCAATGATCGCATTCTTGAAGCCGGCCGATTTAAAGGCCTCGTTCCAATCGTTGATTCCCTGTATCAGATAAGGGCGCCACTGTTTAGGCGTTGCTGGGTCAATATAATATACGATCGGCTGTTTGGGCTCAACAAGTTCACCCTTTCTGTATCTTTCCAGGTCTTCTTTCTTGGGTTCCAAACGGTAACGGACAATAAAGGACTTAAATTCAATATTCTGTTGATCGTCAGTGAGTGGGGTATAACCACTATCGGCAAAATAGCCTACCCGCTGATCGAACTCCCTTGGTACCATTGGCGTTTTGGGCATCAACAAAATTGATGTTGATACCTCTAAAGTCACATTCCCGCCTACTTTGGCAGCATCCAAAACAGGTGATATTGGTGAAGGTTTTGCCGGAACGGTGGCGGAGTAGRTCCGCACCGACCTTAATTCGACATTGATTGGATAGGAAGCGACACTTTTTAAATAACTACGGTCCTGAGCAACGCTTCCCAGACCTAACCTTTTGGTCACCTCATCATTGGGTTTGGTGAATGTATTTTCCTTTTGAAGAAAATCCGTCATCTCGATGAACGAACTGCTATTGCCTTCCCCTCTGGCCTTCACCTCAAATACAGATGCAATGGCATCTATATTTGCGTTTGCGACCGCTTTGGCAATGGTGTTTGTAGAATCGGAATGGGTAATCAGGCTTACCACCCTTAAATTGATTTTCTTCCCAATTCCTTTGTCAAATAAAATAGTTTTTTGGCCCATTTCCTCTCCACCGAACTTAGGGCTTCCACCAGGAACTTTGACCAACCAATTAGTTAGCAGCAATTCCCTGCCCAAAAGAGAATCGGGAATTTCAAAATAATACCGCTCCCCTGTTTTATAAATGTTGAATAGACCTTTTTTAACTATTGTATTTCCGGTCAAAATTGCTTTTAACGGGTCTGCTTTTCTCTCAACGGTATCCGTTTTTGCAGATGCTTGCTTATTATTTTTGTTTTGTGCCAGCAACTGGGTGCTGCACAATCCAAGCAAAGCCATAAATATGAATCTTAATCTCATTGTCTGTATATTATCGTCCTACAAAATCAACTTATTGGTTCCTTGGATTTAAAGTATTGTTGATTTTTTCTGAAATGTACCTCAGGTGCGCAGTCGTTATCGGATCAGTGTATCCCGCTATAGCAGTTTTACATTGCTCCATAATCCCTTTTAATTGCGAACGCAATACCACCGGCACATCTGTACCCGCAATGGCAAGTTCTTTGGCTGGATCAACAGTTGCCTCTCCTTCTACTAAATTCCTGAGCAGAAAATTTACCAGCATTTTTTGCATATAAYGTTTACCCCCATCAATAGCTTGGCGGTTTTGCAATTCGGCAAAAATACCTTTGTTCAGATCGGTAAGCATTTCATCTACAGTATAGGCTTTTTCTTTTCCAAAACGCAAGGTAGTGGCGTTCATCCGGTAAAGCCTACTGGGTTCTACAAGATGAAAAAGTGCATCCTCCTGCATTTTGGTAACTTCTTCTTTTTTAGCAGGTTTCCTGAATTTATTTAATACCGCAGGGTTTAAAATCCATTTAGGGGTATTAAAGACTTCTTGATTTAAAAAGGCTACGGCTGCTTTTTGGGTTGCCTTGGCAACTGGTGAATATACATCGCCTTCCTGATCTACACTCTTGATACTTTCGTTTACTCCCCCTACCTGGGTAAAAGCATGGCGCATTAAAAATGAATATTGGCTCACCAGCGTGTAATAAATATCCGAGGTATTAAAATAAGTATTATCATCTGTTGTGGTCCATTTGATCAGGTTGGCCATTATAAATTTTAAGTTCTTGACCCCGTATTCCGCCGCCATAACCGGATTACTGCTTAAATCCTCCCATTGCGCAGATGGATTGCTTATATCAGTGGTCTTGATGTCACCAGTCTGAGGGGCAAACAACAGATTGGAACCCGTTTTTAAATTATCGGTAATCCACTTCAGCCTGATTTTTTTATCAGATTCAAAATCAGCTGCACCGGTATACCCATATGCCCATTTAATTGCCCATTTATCATAATCGCCTATCATCGGGATTAAGCCTTTACGGGAAACCATATCACCGGGCTGGGCAACATAGTTGTAATGATTATAATCCATAATTGAATGATCATACGGATGTGTGGCCAACCAGTTTTTATCCTTTAATTTTTCGATTGCAATAGTTG
>NZ_JBFTQI010000745.1:0-2883 GCF_056398925.1 Pedobacter sp. 01T416_2 | reverse complement strand
GTGCAGCATCGCCTCCCATTTCGATAGTTGGATCTAATTTTGTTCCATTTACACCTTTTAGCCAGCCTTGTAAGGTATAGGCATAATCGATCCCCTGTACTTTTTCGAGGTTACGGCCAAGCTCCATCCTGGCCAGTGGTCTGTGTAAATAATACTGGTAAGCAGCATCCAGGCGCTTGTAACTATTATCGAGGCTACTGCCAAAGCCATAAGGGGTTATATTGGCCTGTGTACTGGTCCATGCCTTAATCAGGCGGTTTTCGCTATCATAATCGTACTTATAGTAAAACTGGTCTTTTTCAGGTGTGGCCGTCCTGCTGTGCTGGTAGGCCAACAGGTTTACCTTGCCGCTAATCAGGTCGTACTCGTAATCGAGGGTTTTTATGCCCAAGCCATTTATCTGCTGATACAACCTTTTCACATTTCCGCCCACATCGTAGCTGTAATAACTGGCATTAATCGCTGCAGTGCTTCTATTATCGCGGTAAATACTGGCCGATACCCTTTTGCGCAGGTTATCTTGCTGCAGGGTAACATTTACGCCCGCTGATCCAGGCGCTTTATCATCGTAAAAAGTTTGGGTAATCTGGCTATCAGCTCCTGTATTATTGTTCAGAATTTCGCGGTACCGTGAATCTTCCAGGTACGGTGTTGCAGGTTGTTTATCTCCTGTAAGATTTTTCTGGCCAACTTCAAAAATCCTGCCCAATGCATCGTAATTGGTATAGCTATAATCTGAAAGCGCAGCCTGTTTTGCATTTTGCGAAAACACCAAGCGGCTCAAGTAATCGTACCAGAAATTGCTTGCCCTACCATCTGGTGTTTCCTGTTGTAATACCTGGTTGGTGGCATTATATACATAACTGGTTTTGAGTACATGACCAGGGTAAATACCGTTATATTGCGTTTCTTGTGTACTGTTATCGGCAAGGGTAGTTGGTCCGCCTGGTGCCGGTTGGTTAAAACGGAACCTGGCTATTGCGATTTCATCAATTGCTGCAAAACAGCCACTAGCTGCATTGGCCGCAATTTCACCATCTAGCGCAAGTCTTAGCACCCCGGCCCAAGCAGCTAAGGCCTGACTTGTGCTTTAGTCAAATCAATATAATCTCTTAAGAAAATTTAAAGCACAAGTCAGCCACCAACACTGCCCTAGCTGCTAAGACTTGCGCTAGTGAGGGGTAATCAGGGCGCTATACTTCGCAATCAATGAAATAAAGGGCCTTGCCCAAAAGGGAAAACAGGGACAGCCATGGTCAACCGAAGAAGACAGCCTTTTGTTAAAAGCTTTTAATGAAGGCAAAAAGATAACCGAACTGGTCAGACTGCACGGGCGCTCTTATGGCGCAATTAAAGCTAGGCTCATCAAACTCGAAATGCTGGAAAAGTAAAAGCCCGGCACAAGGCCAGGCTGGTATTATAAATTCTTTAAAGCTCAAAATACTATAACTAAACAAAAGGTCTCAGCGAGACGCTAAGACCAGATTGGAGTACACCTTCCCGCCTAATAAGACTTGCGCCAGTGAGAGAAATGATGGAAAAGTAAAAGCCCGGCTCAAGGCCAGGCTTAGATTATTTTAAAGCACAAGTCTGCCAGCAACACTGCCTCGCTCGCTAAGACTTGCGTCAGTAGAGATAAGACTTGCGCTAATGAGGTTTTATATTGGTACGAGTTAAAAACTCGCACCAGCACAATTTATCTAATTACAATCCACTCGGACTAGCAGGGGGGCACTACCAGTAAATCTTTTCATCAGGCATTAAAAAATATAATTTACTTGAATATAAATCTCTAATAGTTGTAAATGCTCCGTAATAATTTTTATTCTTTAAGCCAATTTTATCAATTTCATTTCCAAAATTTAGGCTATAATTTATGACATTCTTGTCATCACTAAAGATTAGTTGATCGTTTACAATTCCTGCGACAACATTTCCATATGAAATAACTTTTTTTGTCCATGTATATTTATTATCGCTGACGTTAATTAAAAAAAAACTACATTCATTCCTTATTTCATGATCCACGTTGCTCAATTTCGGCAAAAATCCAATCAAAAGCTGATCTTTATATTGATATACAGCTGATATTGGCTTTGAGAAGTTTCTTTCCCAAACAAGTTCTCCTGTATGTTTTTTTAAAGCAAAAATTCTGTTATTATATTTCACAATAAAAAGTGACCCATAATTAAATATGTCCACATTACCATCGACATTATCCATTTTCAGAGAATACATCCAATTAACATTGCTTTTATTATCTAAAGCTAAAAACTGCAGATTATTCTCGTTTTTCTCAACTCTGCTTATTAGGTTTAATTCCATGTTGATGGGCAATGATATTGTATTTAAATGATAATCCGCAACTCCCCCATCGAAGTGATGAAATTCATTCTTTTTTAGATCAAAAAAGCCAAAACCCATAACTGCTTCAATAAAAAACACTCCATTTGAATCCATTATCAACTTACTTGTTGTATATGTTTTGTTCAGATCAATTGGTTTTTTAAATTCAATTCCTGTACGCCAGTTTTTGATGTATAATGTATCTGGATGGACCAAAGACATATAGACTAAACTATCATTATAGATATCGTACATAACTCCATTACGTTCTAACCCAGAGATAATATTTCTAGTGTAACCAATTTTCTTTTTTTTATTAAGATCAATAATATAAAAGCAAAAATTATTGTTTTGTTTAAATCTTCCACGAATCGCCAATAGATTATTTTTTATTCGAAAATCTACTAACCTCACACTATCGCCAATAAATTCATTAAGATCTATAGAATGTTTAAAGCTTGAGAGATAGTTTTCAATATTTTTTTCTCTTTTACAACTCATTAATACAAAAAATAAAGGTAGTACCTGTATTAATAT
>NZ_JBFTQI010000744.1:0-2885 GCF_056398925.1 Pedobacter sp. 01T416_2 | reverse complement strand
GCGTATTATCCGTACCTGTAAGGAAATGGGCATCAAAACGGTTGCTGTTTACTCTACCGCAGATCGCGAAAGTTTACACGTACGTTTTGCTGATGAGGCTGTTTGTATTGGCCCCCCTCCTAGTAAAGATTCATATTTAAATATTCCAAATATTATCTCGGCAGCAGAATTAACCAATGCCGATGCCATACACCCAGGTTATGGTTTCTTATCAGAAAATGCTAAGTTTTCTAACATCTGCCGCGAGTACAACATCAAATTTATTGGTGCAACTCCAGAGCAGATCAATGGCATGGGCGATAAAGCCTCTGCAAAAGAAACCATGAAAATTGCCGGTGTACCAACCATTCCAGGATCTGAAGGTTTACTTACCAGCGTTAAAGAAGGTATTGCAATTGCGAATGAAATGGGCTACCCTGTTATTCTAAAAGCAACCGCCGGTGGTGGTGGCCGTGGTATGCGGGTAGTTTGGAAAGACGAAGATTTCGAAAATGCATGGGATAGTGCCCGTCAGGAATCTGGTGCAGCTTTCGGTAACGATGGTTTATATTTAGAAAAATATATCGAAGATCCACGTCACATCGAGATCCAGATTATCGGAGATCAGTTTGGCAAAGCATGTCACTTATCAGAGCGCGATTGTTCTATTCAACGCCGTCACCAGAAATTGGTAGAGGAATCTCCCTCTCCTTTTATGACAGATGAACTCCGTGTAAGAATGGGAGAAGCAGCTATTAAAGGTGCAATGGCCGTAAATTACGAAGGTGCTGGTACAATCGAATTCCTGGTTGATAAACACCGTAACTTCTACTTTATGGAAATGAACACCCGTATCCAGGTAGAGCATCCGGTTACTGAAGAAGTAATCAACTTCGATTTAATCAAAGAACAGATTAAAGTTGCTGCCGGAATTCCAATTTCGGGTAAAAATTACTTCCCTGATATGCACGCAATCGAGTGCCGTATCAATGCAGAAGATCCAGCAAATAACTTCCGTCCGTCACCAGGGCGGATCACCAATTTCCACTCTCCGGGTGGCCATGGTGTTCGCGTTGATACGCACGTTTATGCAGGATATTCAATTCCTTCTAACTACGATTCTATGATTGCTAAATTAATCTGTGTGGCACAAACACGCGAAGAGGCAATCTGTACCATGGAGCGTGCGTTAGGCGAATTTGTAATTGAAGGTGTAAAAACAACTATTCCATTCCATCTTCAATTGATGAAAGATCCGAACTTTAGGGCAGGAAATTTCACTACGAAATTTATGGAAACGTTTGAGTTTTCAGAATAGTAAAAGTATTTCTATACTTAATGACACAAGGAGGCTATTCAAATAATTTGGATAGCCTTTTTTATTGTTTTAGATTTCAGTTACGATCGGATAAATACCTAATAACCTTAGTTCGATTAATATTTACCCATTGTGATCAATTTTAGTCTCTTTTTCTAACGCGATCGTCATGCTGAACTTGTTTCAGCATCTTTCCTGCTAGATAGACCCTGAAATAAATTCAGGGTGACGACGGTGAGTTGAAAATATCTACAGAAGATCTTTAAAAGCATGTTATTAATCGAGTTCAGGTTGATAATTAATATTTAAGTCCGATGCTGTAGCGTTTGATTAATTCCTTACGTTTAATAACCAAACACTCCAAATATGAAAAAAAGTCTAATTAACGCACTACTCCTCCTACTTGTTTTCGCTGTATTTATAGGATGCAAAAAAGACGAGTATGAAATGATAAAGATTGTAAAAATGATTTCGGTTCAGCAAATGAGGGCTTTACCTGTAGGTATGACAAAAGCTATTCCTGCCAAAAAAACCGGAAAAATATACATTTATAACGATTATCTTTTCATTAATGAACCAAATGAAGGTATTCATATCTACAACAATGCTAATCCGGGTGCTCCGGTAAACGTGGGTTTTCTACAAATTCCGGGAAACGTAGATTTAGCGATCCACAACAATATCCTTTACGCCGACAATTTTATTGATTTGCTCGCTTTTGATCTCTCAAATATGGGCAATATCAAACAAGTTAAGAGAGTAACTGATGTTTTCAATCAATTGTATACCACCGGCACTCAAAAATATCTCTACATTTATAAAGATACCCTGGTAAAGAAAGAAACATACAAGGAAAAGCTATATTACGACATTTCCGCGTATAGCAGCAACTCTTCTGGACAAGGTGGCTCGATGGCCAGATTTACCTTAATGAATGACTATTTATATACTGTTGGTATGAATAATTTAAGTCTGTTTGATGTTAAGACTGCATCGAGCCCAACTTTCTTAAAGGCTATTCCCTTAGGTTGGGGTGTCGAAACCATCTTTCCATACGAGAATAAATTATTTATAGGTACCAATAGAGGTATGCACATTTTTAGTGCTACMGATCCGGCTAATCCCGTACAACTATCTACTTACAGCCATATTTTTGCCTGCGACCCTGTTGTTGTACAAGGCAAATATGCTTACGTTACCTTACGCACAGGCAATATGTGCATGCAAGCAAGCAATCAATTGGAAGTTATAGATATAGAAGATCCCACCAAACCGAAACAGATTGCAGTTTATGCTATGCAAAATCCACACGGCCTAAGCACCAGTGGCGATAATCTGTTTCTCTGCGAAGGCAATTATGGAATAAAGAGCTTCAATATTACCGATAAAACCAAAATAGGCAACAACATGTTGCAGCATTTGACTAACATCAAAAGCTTTGATGTTATTGCAGGCCCTAAATCTTTAATCGTTACAGGAGACGATGGTGTATATCAATTTAATTATAACAACGCCGCAAATTTAAAGCAACTGAGTATAATTAAAGGGCAACGTTAAAAACTATTGTTGTAGCTTCTTTCTATTTTAC
>NZ_JBFTQI010000743.1:0-2887 GCF_056398925.1 Pedobacter sp. 01T416_2 | reverse complement strand
GCGATATATCATCTAAATAATAAGTATCAGCATCAAAATAAAACAATGTTTTGTCGGCTTCTTGTAGCTGGGTAAATATTTTAGCTTCGGCGCTACTCAAAGCATTAAAACCTACAAAAATGATCTTGCCCTTATCAAAATTCGAAATAAACTGCTGGTGATCTGTAATGTTATCGGCAAGGTGGCGATAAACAGAGCCATTGGTTAAATATCCCTGTTCTTTAAGCGTTGAGTGGAATTTATGGTAAAGCTTGGGCATCCTGCGCCACATCCTGATGAACAGTTCCTGTTGTTTTTTGTGTTTTCCTTCAGAATAGGATGTCCAGAACTGGGAAAGAAATTCGTACTGCTCTGGACTTAAATAATCGAAATCTTTATTGATGACTGAAATATCTTCCAGATCGCGGTATAGTTTCTCTGCATCAACCAGGTCAGCATCAATCTGGTTAAAATCACTTAAGATGATCTTGGCCAATGGAAAAAACTTATGGCTCGAAATGCTTTCCAGCTGCTCTTCGGCAAGCAGTTGGTTATAAATACGGTGTAAAGTAAAAAACTGGAGGTAAAAATCGGCTATTTTATAACTGGTAGAACTGGCGAAAAATTCTTGTATGGTAAAAAATGAGGGACTGAAAAAAGGCTTGCCAATGATATCGGCGAAGTGTTTCTGTAAATAGGCTGATGGCCGTTTGTTGTTAAAAACAATGGCACAGTTTTCAAGCTGATTTCCAAATCTGGTAACTAAATCTTCGGCAACTTCCTGTAAAAATGGTTTCATGTTAGGTTAAAAGATTAGATTTAATACAGAACTGTACCCAGTCCAAATTCCTGTGCAGTGTGTACAATATTTAATTTTTTTATTGCTGGTTATTTGCAAATTGCCACGCACTGCGTAGCAGATTGATACATTTTGAACAGTGTGATAATGTGAATTGCCATATAAATCATTTACTTTTTCCATATTATACTAATTTCAACTTGCCTTTAACTGCATAGAAAAGATAGGTTCTGATATTTTGATAGCCCATTTCTGAAAGCAGTACCCTGTAATTATTTAACTGCTCGATGTGTTTGTCACTTTCTTCCAAAGTAAATTTATAGTCCAGAATAATTACCTCATCAGCATTGATCAGCACCCTGTCAGGGCGATGAAGCTTACCGTGGGCATCTATAATATTTTTTTCTACTATACTTTCGCTCGCTTTGTCCAAAATGGCCTTAAGTTCGGGATTGTTTAATACTTCAAGTGCCGAATCGATTAATTTCTGCTTTTCCTCTTCCTTGATAATGCCCTGCAAAACCAGATTGCTTGTATAATCATTCACCTCTTTTGAAGTACTGGCACTGGCCAGGATATCATGTAACAACGAACCTTTTCTTCCTGATTTTTCAATATTGACCAAATGCTTTAAATGTTTGTCTTCTGAAGGAATATATAACTCTGATAAGCGGGTTGTGGTTGGATAACTATTTAAATTGATAAAATTCGAATCCGCTGATTTACTTTCGACCGGGACATTATCTACGATTTCGTATACCCCGTTTTCATCAAACTGCTCATCGAAAGTGAAATTAATTACATCGCCCATATTGGACAATTTTAGCTCTTTTTTTGCCATCGTGGCGATGTACAAATAATCTTTTGAACGTGTGGTAGCCACATAAAGCATATTCAATGCATCCATATTATTATAAAGCAACTCTTCATAATATGCCTTTGCAATGGCCGAATCGGCCAGGGCTTCATTGTATTTTAAAGGAATCCCTTTAAGTTCCTTGTAAACCGTTTCTTCAGAAGATACCCAAAACGTACCATTTGGTTTTCCTTTAATTTCCCAGTTGCAAAATGGTACGAAAACAGCCCTAAAGGCCAGTCCTTTAGATTTATGTATGGTGATGATCTGTATGGCATCTGCGCCTTCTGGCGAGGGTAGTGATTTTTTGATACCATCTTCTTCCCACCAGGTTAAAAAGGAAATAATACCTTTTTCACCAAGCTTACCGGCAGAAGCGGTGAGATCCCTAAAAGCCAACAAGTAGGGTAAATTGGCGGTCAGGTTTTTTAGCCCATAACTCTCAATTAAAATCTCAACCAGTTCAGGCAGGGGGAGCTGTAACCAGCTTTGCCAGTTCTCGCACAAAGCTACGGGTAAAACTTCGGAGAGTGTGTTTAAAGGTTTATTGTTAAGGTTTAAATAATAATTGGCATTGATCTCTTTCTCGTGCAAGGAAAAATATAGCGCAATACAATTGGCTTTATATAATGCTGTTTGCGATTCTAAACCAATGAGCACTTTCAAGGTATTGATGATGAGCTGTATAGCCGAGTTGTTCGAAATCAATAAAGCATCGCCCGATAAAACCGGTAAGTTATGCCCCATTAATTTTTTAACCGTCAGTAAGGCTTCACTATTCGAACGAACCAAAATGGCAATATCCTTTAGGGCATACTGCTGCTGGTTTTTGAGATGATTTATTTCTTCAACAATATCGTCTAAAGCAATGTCCCTGAAAACGGTTTCGGTAAAACGGGCTTCATTAGGTGCATGATCTTTGCCGAACTTTTTAATTTTGATGGTTCCACCTTTTAAGGTATTGGTGGCAAAGTTTTGGGTTGAGCCACTATAAATATCGGTAATAATCTGTTGGTAATGCTGTTCCTGCCACCATTTAGAGATGCTTTCAGGTTTGGTTGCCAGATTTTCGTTCAGTTCGTTCTGCAGGGTTAAAGGGATAGCTTTGTAAAGGAAATTGTTAAAAGTGATGATATTCTCGGCACTTCTATAATTTTCTTCCAAACTTTCCTCAAATACATTTTCTGCACCAACATCTAACTAGGCATGTTTATGCAGTATGATCCAATCGCCAATACGCCAACGGTAAATAG
>NZ_JBFTQI010000742.1:0-2894 GCF_056398925.1 Pedobacter sp. 01T416_2 | reverse complement strand
GCATGTGCCAAATCCTTAACAATACGGTCTGCACCATGTTTGGTACGGGTAAAAACCAAAGCAGTTTCGATCTTTCTATCCTCAAGAAGGTGGATCAATAATTTCTTTTTATCAGGTTTGTCTACAAAATAAACCGATTGAACAATTGTTTCTGCTGTAGAAGAAATGGGGGTAACTTCTACTTTTGTCGGACTAGATAAAATCGTATTTGCCAACTTCTGGATTTCATCTGGCATGGTTGCAGAGAAAAATAAAGTCTGGCGTTTTGCAGGCAATTTAGCCACCACTCTTTTCACATCGTGAATAAAGCCCATATCGAGCATACGGTCGGCTTCATCCAATACGAACAATTCGATGGTATTTAAATTGATGAAACCCTGGTTCATTAAATCTAATAAACGGCCGGGTGTTGCAACTAAAATATCAACGCCTTTTCTTAAAGCTTCTACCTGCGAGTGTTGATTTACACCACCAAAAATTACTAAATGGCGTAAATTTAAATGACGGCCGTAAGCCTTGAAACTTTCTTCAATCTGGATGGCAAGCTCGCGTGTCGGCGTTAAAATTAAAGCCTTTATGTTTTTGGTTGCCTTGGTATTGATGTGTTTTTCGTGCAATAACTGCAACATCGGGATAGCAAAGGCGGCGGTTTTTCCGGTACCGGTTTGCGCGCAACCTAATAAATCTTTACCTTTTAATATCGTTGGGATGGATTGCTCCTGTATTGGTGTCGGTTGTGTATAACCTTCGGTCTCAAGGGCCTTTAAAATTGGCTCAATGAGGTTTAATTCTTTGAATAACATGTATGTTTCTGTGTAATATTTATCGAAGAAGCTAGAACAATCAATTGTTGAAGGACTAACTTGCGGAGAGAATATGCCATTCAGAATGGCAAGCCCTTATTCCTGCTTCGGCGGCAAAGATACAAAAAAATGTATGAGAATTTACTATTTGATAAATGTAACCTCAAATCGTTATCTATTACTCACACCTGTTATTGATCTAATGCATTTAATCCTTTTAGTTAGTGTTTTATAGTCTGTTTGTGTATGTATTTTTTGTAGTATTATTATTTTTATATGTATATTTATTTTTAATCAAGTGTATATTGTACACTAATTCATTATTTAATTAAAAAAATATCATTATGTAAATCATCAATAAAAATACCTAACAACCTATCTAACCACTTACTTATGAGAAAAAATCTACCACTCTTCAGGAGAAATCCATTCTTCTTGCATGCCTGCCTTTTTTTGTGCATTGGCATAATTCAGCAAAAAACTAAACCACTTAATCACCTCGTCATAACTGACGGAGATCACCTGATGCTGCTAAGTTTATTAACCTAGAAGTACATCAGTCGTATTGAGTACGCATTATTTCACCTAATCATTTATAACCTATGAAACAAAATCTATCTTGTATCAAGAGGAGTTTTCTTCTCTTGTGTTTGGGGATGTTATTTGCCCTCGGCGCAATGGCCCAATCAAAAATCACTGGTAAAGTTATTGCAAGTGATGATAAACTGCCTGTGGTTGGCGCCACGATCAAAATTAAAAATGGTAGCGGTGGTACCGCTACTGATGCAAATGGGGCCTTCTCGCTGAGCGTAAAACCTACTGATGTGTTGGTTATTTCTTTTGTTGGCTATGGCAGTAAAGAAGTAACAGTGGGTACCCAAACCAACATTTCAATTGTATTACAAGCCAACAATAATAACCTTACAGATGTTGTAGTGACTGGTTATTCTTCTCAGCGGAAGAAAGACTTAACTGGTTCTGTGGCTGTAGTAAGTATGGAACTGTTAAAGGCCCAGCCTGCAGCAAGTGCTGTAGAAGCGTTGCAAGGAAAAGCAACAGGGGTACAAATTGTAAATGACGGGGCTCCTGGTTCAACGCCACAAATCAGAATCCGGGGTTTTAGTACCATTAATAACAATGACCCACTTTATGTAATTGATGGGGTTCCGTTTGAGGGAAAACTATCCTGGCTTAATCAGAATGATATCGAAAGCATGCAAGTATTGAAAGATGCTTCTTCTGCTTCTATCTATGGTTCAAGAGCAAATAATGGTGTGGTTATCATTACCACAAAAAAAGGTTCAGCAGGACTACCAAAAATTACGCTCGATTCTTACTATGGCACACAGTCGCCAAGAAAAAATAGCTTCCCACAAATGATGAATCCTCAACAATATGCACAATATGTATTTAATGGGTATACTAATGCCGGAAAGCCTATTGCTGCTGGAGATAACTATGGTTCGGGCACAGTACCGGTATTACCTGAATATTTGGTGGCAGGTTTAAAACTTGGTCAGAATGTTACTGCTGCAGATGCAGATCCTTCTAAGTACAACTATAGCCGTGATCCAAATCTGTTTTATCAGATTACAAAAGCAAATAAGCAAGGTACCAATTGGTTTGATGAGATAACCGAATCTGCACCAGTTCAGAATTATAATATTAGTGCACTGGGTGGTTCAGACAATGCAACCTATTCTATTAGTGCCGGATACTTGAACCAAAAAGGAACGATAAAATACACAGGTTTTAAACGTTATAGTTTTAGATCCAATACTGCGGTATCTGCTTTTAATAAACGGGTGCGTTTCGGAGAAAATGCACAATATAGTTACGCTGAAGGTGTTGGGTTTGGCGTTAACCCGAATACTCCCGGTGGTTATCAGGATCAGGGAAGTGCTTTAGGATGGGCATACCGGATCCCAACAATTATCCCTGTTTATGACATTRCCGGAAACTTTGCCGGTAGCCGCGGTAGTCAGTTGGGAAATGCAGAGAATCCACTCGCATTTCTATTCAGGGCAAAAGATAATGTTAATAAAAACAACTTCTTTTTTGGAAATATCTTCGGTGAGGGTGATATTATTC
>NZ_JBFTQI010000741.1:0-2894 GCF_056398925.1 Pedobacter sp. 01T416_2 | reverse complement strand
GTATAATCGTTGCCTGCAATAGCGGTACCGTTCGAAGTAGCATAATCGACAGTAAAACCTGCCTGAACCGCATTACTTAAGGTTACGGTATAGGTAGCTGTTCCTGCTGCTTCATCAATACTGGCTGGCGTGGCAGAAATACTCACCGTAGCCACATCATTATCATTAATGGTTCCGATTCCTTCCGCCTGTGAAATACTAACCGGAGCAGTAGCTCCGCTTAAAGTTACTTTGAACCTTTCAGTGTTTTCAGTGATGTTATCGTTTGTTATCGGAATAAGAATGCTTTGTGTTGCACCTGAAACCGATCCTGCAGGGAAAGTAACTACTCCCGTTTGAGCGATATAATCGGCTCCTGCAATTGCAGTATCATTAGAAGTTGCATAATTTACTGAAAGGGCATCTTGTATATTTCCGGTCAATGTTACGGTGAAGGTCATGTTGCCAACGTTTTCTAAAGCAGAAACACTGTTAATGGCCACACTTGCTGCATCATCATCGATAATGCTGGCTGTTCCGGTTGCCCCTGCTGCAGGAATAGTTACTGCCGATCCGGCACTTATGCTGTTTAATGTTACCGTAAAGGTTTCGGTACTTTCGGTAATGGCATCATTAATCACCGGAATATTGAAAGTCTGCGTAGCGCCGTTAACAGAACCGGCAGGAAAAGTTACACTACCTGTTGTGGCAGTATAATCAGAACCAGCTAATGCCGTTCCATTTGCAGTTGTATAATTCACCGTAAATGCATCCTGAACGTTACCAGTTAAGGTTACTGTAAATGTTGCATTACCTCCATTTTCTGCTAATGATATGCTGTTGATTGCAACAGTTGCCTGATCGTTATCGGCAATATTTACGGTTGCAGGAATGGTACCCGCTGTAATGGCCGGGTTGTTAGTTGCGGCCGTCATGGTTAAAATAACGGTTTCTGTTGGCTCCACAAAAGTATCATCTTGCACCAGCACCTGTACGGTTTTACTGGTTTGTCCAGCCGGGATAGTTACCGTTGTACCAAGCGAAGTATAATCAGTTCCGTTGCTTGCTGTTCCGCTTACTGCAAAAGTAACCTGTGTATCAGTTGTAGCAGCATTACTTAATGTGAAGGTAAACAAACCTGGCGTACCTGGTTCTGCACCATCATTCGTGGCGGCTACTGTTATTGTTGCCGTTGTATTATCGGTAATATTAATTGTTGCCGTTTTATCAGCTGGGATTGGCGAAATACTTACCAATGCACTGGTTGTAGATACGAGGGTTGCCACCACTGTTTCTGCTCCTTCAACCAATAAATCGGTTCTAACTGGAATGGTGATGGTTCCTGTAGTCTGCCCTGCCGGGATAATAATCGTTTTGCTTATGGTTGTATAATCATTTCCTTCTGTTGCCGTACCACCTAAAGTATAGGTAATCTCAGTATCAGTTGAAGATGGATTACTTAAGCTTACCGTAAAGGTTCCGTTTATAGGTCCGTTTTCATTTCCTGATGTTCCTGCTGTAATCGCTACCGTTGCCGCATCGTTATCTACAATGGTCGCAGTAGCCGTAGCATTACTGATAATAACCACACCTCCAGTAATTCCACTCAGTGTAGCGCTAAAGGTTTCGGATGCTTCGGCAATATTATCATTGTTTATCGGAACTGTAAAAGTTAATATACTTCCTGCCGCAGCATTTGTCGGGAAGTTTAATGTTCCGATTGTAGTGGTGTAATCTAAACCTGCCAAAGCAGTACCATCGGTTGTACTGTAATTTACACTGAACGGGTTTTGAACCGCATTGTTCAGCGTAACTGTAAAGGTTGCGGTGCCTGCTGTTTCATTAATGGTAGGCGTAGTCGAAATACTAATACTCGCCGTATTGGCATCAATAATATTGATACTTGCTGGCGTTGTATTTACGGTTACCGCACTGTTCGAAGTGGCTAAAGTCGCAATTACCGTTTCTGTATTTTCGGTAACAGCATCAGGCTGAACATCGATGGTAATGGTTGCTGTAGTTTGACCAGCAGGAATAGTAATGGTTTTGGTTACTATCGTCGAGTAGTCGGTTCCTTCGGTTGCAGTTCCASCTAAAGTATARGTAAGYTGTGTATCGGTTGATGCCGGATTGCTTAAGGTTACCACAAAGGTTCCTTTTATTGGTCCCGTTTCGTTACCGTTTACACCTGCAGCAATGGTAGCAACAGAAGTATCGTTATCGGTAATGGTTACCGGAGCAATTGCAGTTCCGATGGTTACCAATCCGCCGGTTACACCAGTTAAGGTTCCATTAAAAGTTTCGCTCGGTTCAACTAAATTATCGTTATTAATCGGAACGGTAAATGTTAAAGTAGCACCCGCAGGAGAATTTGCAGGGAAATTTAAGGTTCCGCTGGTGGCAGTATAATCCAGGCCAGCAACTGCTGTTCCATTTGTGGTAGCGTAAGTAACATCAAATGCACTTTGAACGGCACTACTTAAAGTTACCGTAAATGTAGCTGTTCCCGCAGCCTCATCAATACTGGTTGGACTAGTTGAAATGCTAACTGTTGCCGTATTGTTATCCAGAATATTAATACTTGCCGTTTTACTAGCTGGTGCTGTAGTAATGCTTACCAAGGCACTGTTTGAAGCAAGGAGACTGGCAATAACCGTTTCCGTTCCTTCTACAGCCAAATCTGTTTTAACAGGTATGGTAATTGTTCCGCTAGTTTGTCCGGCAGGAATGGTGATCGTTTTGGTTACAATGGTATCGTAATCTGCTCCTTCTGTTGCTGTTCCAGCCAAAGTATACGTAATTTCCGTATCTGTAGATGATGGATTACTTAAGCTTACCGTGAATGTTCCGTTAACAGGCCCGTTTTCATTTCCTGTGGTTCCGGCCGTAATGGTTGCAATTGAGCTATCATTATC
>NZ_JBFTQI010000740.1:0-2902 GCF_056398925.1 Pedobacter sp. 01T416_2 | reverse complement strand
TATTTGCCCATTATGAGCGATGAAGCGATGATTGTTGATAAAACCGGATCAGTGTTTTTAGCGGGTTCTTACCTGGTGAAATCGGCCATAGGCGAAGAGGTTGACAATGAAACTTTGGGTGGAGCCACAACTCATTGCGAAATATCGGGTGTTACCGATTATAAACATCCCAATGATCAGGCCTGCTTAGATAGCATCAGGAACATCATGAGTATGTTGGGGACACCTCAAAACGCAGGCTTTGATAGGATTAAACCGGCAAAACCAAAAGAAAATGAAGAAGAGCTGTATGGCATTTTACCCGAAAACAGAGATAAACCTTACGAAATAATGGATATTATCAACCGTTTGGTTGATCAATCTGAATTTGAAGAGTATAAAAAAGGCTACGGACAAAGCATTGTTTGTGGTTTAGGTCGTATTGATGGCTGGGCAGTAGGTATTGTGGCCAATCAGCGTAAAGTGGTGAAGTCGAAAAAAGGAGAGATGCAGTTTGGCGGTGTAATTTATTCTGATAGTGCCGATAAAGCTACCCGTTTTATTATGAACTGTAACCAGAAGAAAATCCCGTTGGTGTTTTTGCAAGATGTTACTGGCTTTATGGTAGGCAGCCGATCAGAACATGGTGGTATTATTAAAGATGGCGCTAAAATGGTTAATGCTGTTGCCAATTCTGTGGTACCAAAATTTACAATAGTATTGGGTAATTCTTACGGTGCAGGCAACTATGCTATGTGCGGCAAGGCTTACGACCCTAGATTGATTTATGCCTGGCCAACGGCTAAAATTGCGGTAATGGGCGGTTCACAGGCTGCAAAAACTTTACTTCAGATTCAGGAAGCCTCTTTAAAAGCAAAGGGAGAGGTAATTACGCCAGAAAAAGAGGCAGAGTTGTTAAAAGAAATCACCGACAGATACGATAGCCAAACCACACCTTATTATGCCGCATCCCGGCTTTGGGTAGATGGTATTATCGACCCGTTAGAAACCAGAAAAGTTATTTCGATGGGGATTGAGGCTGCCAACCAATCGCCGATTACAAAGAAATTTAATGTTGGGATTATACAAACTTAGGGTTTCGATGTGCTGTCAGATGTTACCGTCTGACAGTTAATATTACATCATTTTTTTATCACCTGAGGCACCTTAGTTTTTAATGTGTTGTCAGATGTTACCATCTGACAACCGATGGACTTGTTTTACCATCCAAGCACGCCTTGGTTTTTAACATAAAAGTGCCTTTGTTTCTTAGTGGTGAAAAAAATTGATGGGAACTCGAGTGTCTGTACTGGTAAGAACAATTAATATTATATTTAGCGCATGAAAAATCTTTATCTTTTTCTTGTCCTTACACTGTTGCAGATCAATCTCTTTGCCCAAAATTCAGATAAAATTCATCAAAATGCGATTGTAGTCGATACCCATGGAGATATACTGTTCAATCAGATCAAATCGGGCATCGATATTGGGAAACTTCAGTCTAAAGGGAATTTCGATTTAGCGAGGGCCAAACAAGGTGGCTTAGATGTTCAGTTTTTTTCTATCTGGTGTGATGAAACGGGTGGGTATGCTGTAGCTAACCAAGAAATAGATTCACTTTATAGTTTAATTAAACGATACCCCGATAAAATTAAACTGGTAACAAGCGCTAAAGATCTCGAACAAGCGGTTAAACAACAAAAATTGGCTGCGATGATAGGGGTAGAAGGCGGGCATATGATCGAAAACCGTTTAGATTATATCGATAGCCTGGCAAAGCGCGGAATGGCTTACCTCACCTTAACCTGGAACAACAGCACCTCATGGTCGAGTTCGGCAGCCGAAGAAACTTCGAGTAAAGTGAAACCCGAAAACGCGGGCTTAAACAAATTCGGAAAACAAGTAGTTAAACGTTTGAACAAACTCGGCGTAATGGTTGATTTATCGCACGTAGGCGAAAAAACATTTTATGATGCCATTGCTGCATCTGTTAAACCCGTAATTGTTTCCCATAGCTGTGCTTACGCTCTAAATCCGGTTCCACGAAATTTAAAAGATGATCAGATTAAAGCTGTAGGTAAAAATGGGGGTGTAGTTTGCATTAATTTCTACAGTGGCTTTTTAGATGCTACCTTCAATACAAAGCAAAAAGAATTCTTTGCAAAATATGATAGCGAGCTTAAAACATTGACTGCTAAATATGGTAGAAGCAATGCTATTGATACGTTGATTTTCAATCATCTGGCTGATGCCGATGCCACACGACCACCAATTGCACTTTTAGTTAAACATATTAGTCATGTTGTGAAATTAATCGGTATAGACCATGTGGGACTGGGCGCGGATTTTGATGGCGCCGAATCTTTTCCTTTAGGTATGAACAGCGTAGCAGATTATCCTAAAATTACTGATGAGCTGATTAAAAATGGATATTCGGAAAACGATATCAAGAAAATTTTGGGAGGCAATGTAATTCGGTTGATCAGAGAGAATAAAAGGAGGTGATTTTTTGTGCTGTAAGATGTTGCCATCTGACTTTAAAGTATACCTGAATTGGAGTTTATTGTGCTGTTAGATGTTACCATCCGACAGGTGAAAAATCATCAGGCATATATGGAGTCAGTGTCAGATGGAAACATCCGACACCACGAGTGAGGCACCTTAATGCGCCCGGGCTTTAAACGCCAAACGCCATGCGCTTTCCGCTTGGCTTATGATGTTAATAAGTAAACTATGTTGACAATGTGCACTTGCCAACAAATATTTAAAGCGTTAAATTTGCGCTACGATTAATGAATTTCAAACACACAATATAATGTCACAAGAAAACGAACACGTTCAGTGTTTAATTATAGGTTCAGGTCCTGCAGGTTATACTGCTGCAATTTATGCTGCCAGAGCTGATTTAAAACCGATTATGTAT
>NZ_JBFTQI010000739.1:0-2906 GCF_056398925.1 Pedobacter sp. 01T416_2 | reverse complement strand
GTGTTACTTATGCCCTGCTCGATTTTATAGAACAGTTTGAAATCGATTTCCCCGAGCTGATTGTAATGGAAACGGGAGGAATGAAAGGGAAACGTAAAGAAATGGTTCGGGAAGAACTTCATGAACAATTGACCAAAGGGTTCGGCGTAAGTGCGATCCATAGCGAATATGGAATGACCGAGCTACTTTCTCAGGCTTATTCTTTGGGTGAAGGTATCTTTAACTGCCCCAGCTGGATGAAGGTTTTGATCCGCGACACCAACGATCCTTTAAGTTTGATGGCGAATGGCAGGACTGGTGGTATCAATGTAATCGATCTGGCCAATCTCAATTCTTGTTCATTTATTGCTACGCAGGATTTGGGCAGAATAAATCCTGATCAAAGTTTTGAAGTATTGGGCAGGTTTGACAATGCCGATATCAGGGGTTGTAATCTTTTGGTGCAGTAAACTTTAATTTACCTTATCCGAACAGCTTGCGCATAAACCGGTAGCAATCAGGTTAAGGTGTTCTACTTTAAATCCTGCCGGAACTTTTAATGCCGGAATTTTAACGGTATCCAAACAGTAAATTTTATGACAGTTATCGCAGTTAAAATGCACATGTTCATCATGGTGTTCGTGTGCACTGCAGCCATCAGAACAGATGGCATAATTGGCTGTGCCCTGCTGATCTAAAACCTTATGTATAATCCCTTTTTCTTCAAAAGCCTGCAAAACACGGTATAAAGTAACCCGGTCAGCATTCTTGCCCATCACCTGCTCCAAGTAAGGCTGAGATGTTGCAGAATCTCTTCCACTCAAAATCTCCAGCACCTGCAAACGTGGGGCAGTTCTTTTTAGTCCGTTTTTAACCAAAAGTTTTTCGAAACGTGCTGTTTTGTTTTCCATAGCAATACAAAAATAAGCAATTAATTAATCAGTTTGGCATGCTTGATGCTTATTGGGGGTGCATAGCTCGCATCTTTTTGCTCTAATTTCAAAACCCCTCTAACCCGGATAGGTTTTTCACTATACGGTACTGCATTTTCCATCTCTATCATAATCATTACCGGAATACCATTTTGCCCACAAAAATAACATTGGTTAATGGGCAGGGTTGCCAAAAGAAATTTTTGTTGTTTCTGTCCGCTTTTTATAGGGATCAGGTAACCTGTTAAATCAAACTCCCTATTCTCAAAACGTCTGATCGATTCAGTAAACAGGGGCAAAAGTTCGTTCTTTTCGGTGAGTTCAAATTTCACCGAGCCGATTACATCCCAGTTCAAAGATCGCAACTGATCTTTTGGGTTGTGCTTTTGCGTTTGTGCACTAACTGAGCAAACGGAAAACAGAAAGAAAATAAAATGCAAATATCTCATCGTTTTATAGCATCTAAAAGAAAAAAAGTAGATCGGCTATCACCAGAATCGTTGATTATAAATTTGCCTTTCAGGGTAATGGGCTCTTCGGTCCAGGTAATCGGTTTTAAAGTCTTCACTTCTATCATCGAAGGGATATCGCCCGTGCCGCAATACGGGCAGGAGGCAATGGGCACAATAGAAAACATAAACTCGCTGAAGCTATTGCCAACTTTAGTAGGGATAATATACCCAGGGATTTCAATGATCTTGTTGTTGATTGCCTTTAATGCAGGTGGAAAAACAGCCTGCCAAACCAATGGTTTTACCTGCTTATCGTACTTTAAGCCAATCAGGTTCCAGGTGGGCGTGCGCATATCGGTATGTACATTTACCTGCGCAACAGCTGTAAAAGAGATCAATGTCAATAAAACCGTTATATATTTTTTCATCATAACTGTTTTGCATTTAAAAGAAAAAACTCGCTCCTATCATCACCCGAATCGTTAATAACGAATATCCCTTTCAGTTTGATCGGTTTTTCGGTAATGGGAATAGCCGTTAACATTTTCACCTGCACCATTGATGGAATATCGCCCGAGCCGCAGTACGGACAGGAGGCAATGGGTACAATAGAGAACATAAATTCGCTAAATTTCGACCCTACCTTTGTGGGAATGATGTAACCAGGCAGCTCAATAACCTTATTGTGTAATGCCTTTAATGCAGGTGGAAAAACGCTTCCCCATTTCTTCGGAGCAATTTCGGCATCATACCTTAAACCGATCAGGTTCCAGGTAGGCGTGCGCATGTCGGTATGTACCTTAACCTGCGCCGCTACTACGTGGATAACTAAACATGAAACAACCAATAAAAGCAATTTCTTCATCGTATTAACCTCAACCGGGTTAGCTGTTTTTGGTTAAAGTTTCGGCAATATCAACCTTGTAAATCTGCATAGCAGGAATAAGCGAGGCTAAAGCGCCGATAAACAGCCCGATCCAGATTAAATATACTTCCTGTGGAATTGCAGTAAGCCCTGTTAATTTTGCCTGAGAAGATTCCTGATAGGCACCGATTACCTCAAGGGCAACATGCCCGATCAACAAACCCAAACAGGCGCCGATAAATGTAACCAAAACCCCTTCAAACATGACCAGGAAAAAGAGTTTCGATTTTGATGCACCAAGACAGCGCATAATGGCCAGGTCGTATTTCCGTTCTTTCATGGCGTTATAAAGGCTGATAAAAATACTCAGGGCAGCAATCCCCATAATAAATATGGCGAACCATTGTAACGTATCAATCCCAACACCGATCAGTGAAAACAACCTTGCACTTTCCATCGCCGGAGAGGCCGCCTGCATGTTTGTACTTTGGTTAACCATCCGCGGGAAAAGAATCACCGACATTGGCGATTTATACTGGATCAGCAAGGCTGTAATCTGTTTATCGTTAATCTCTTTGGCTTCTCCTCCAGAAACGTGGCTATGGCCCTCAACATGCTTCTCTTCATGCATTTTATAAACACTGCCAATATTAGTGAGGATCAGATTATCGGTTATAT
>NZ_JBFTQI010000738.1:0-2912 GCF_056398925.1 Pedobacter sp. 01T416_2 | reverse complement strand
GTGCTCATCAGATCGACAACTACTGCCGGAAAAATTAATTTAACCGCAAAAGCAGAAGACTTACGGCCTGCAAGCCTTTCATTCGAAACTTTACCGGTTAATACTACTCAGGGATTATCTAACCAACTACCAAGCGATGGTTTGAAACCGAATTTAAGCAAAGGCGCAACACCGCTTGATCCATCATACACAATTTCCCGTAAATCGATTAAAATTATTGCTACCGAGGCTGGCGCCAATAGCGATAAAGCCAATTTAAGCTTCGATGATAATGAATTGAGCGATTGGGTAAACGATGGAAAGATCGCTACCGCATGGATCAAATATACTTTAGCAAAAGAAAGTACAGTATCAGCAGTCTCGCTAAAATTGAATGGTTTTAGAACCAAAATTTATCCATTAAGGATCCTGGTTGATGGAAAAGTAGTTTTCGAAGGCAATAGCAAACCTAGCCTGGGTTATTTTACTGCAAACTGCAAGCCAGCAAAAGGAAAAACAGTTACCATACAGTTAATGGGTTCAGGAAAAGAAAAAGAAAACTCATATATTGGCGTAGAGGTAAATGGTAAAAAACTTGATGATGGTGTTGACCGTGCAGAAACCAAACTAAAAGGTGGTTTAAGTATTATTGAAGCCGAAATTTACGAGCAGCCATAAGCAGACTTCCGAAGTTTTGCCAGGCCATATGCCAGGGTAAACTTCGGAAGTCTTGACCAAAATAAAAAACACGATATGAAAACATTCAAAAAAGCTTACCTCCTACTCTTTAGCTTAACCGCTTTCATCCATACGGTTAATGCGCAGTCTAAAGCCAGCATCGAGGTTAATTTCGACAAGAATATAGCACCAATGAAACCCATTTGGGCCTGGTTTGGCTACGATGAGCCGAATTACACCTACATGAAAGATGGACAGAAGTTATTGACCGAGATTTCTAAATTAAGTCCGGTTCCGGTATACGTACGTGCGCATAACTTGCTAACCTCTGGCGATGGCACTCCTGCTTTAAAATGGGGATCGACGAATGCCTATACTGAAGATGCCAAAGGTAATCCGGTTTACAACTGGAAAATTGTTGATCAGATTTTCGATACTTACGTAAAAAGAGGCATGAAACCTTTGGCTCAAATAGGCTTTATGCCTGAGGCACTTTCAACCAAACCTCAACCTTATCAACACAAATGGAAGCCTGGCGCCCGGTATGATGAAATTTTAACCGGCTGGGCCTATCCGCCAAAAGATTACAAAAAGTGGGGCAATTTGGTTTACGAATGGGTAAAACATTGTGTAGCACGATATGGCAAGGCTGAGGTAGAAAGCTGGTACTGGGAAGTGTGGAACGAGCCTGATGGCGCTTATTGGAAAGGTACACAGGCCGAATTCTTTAAACTTTACGATTACGCTGCCGATGGACTAAAACGTGCCCTACCTACCGCGAAAATTGGTGGTGCCAACGTAACAGGCGGTGGAACGAAGTACCTGGATGCCTTTATCAAACATTGTTTAAACGATACCAATTATGTAACGGGCAAAATCGGTTCGCCTTTAGATGCTGTTCTTTTTCATGCTAAAGGCTCGCCAAGGGTGGTTAATGGAACCGTAGTGATGAATGTAAGGGCACAGCTCCGCAATATTGATGGAAATTATAAGATCATCAGTAAATACCCTCAACTTAAAAATATCCCTGTAATTATCGGCGAATCCGATCCTGAAGGCTGTGCAGCCTGTGGCATGAGTACCAATCCTGAAAATGCCTACCGAAACGGCACCATGTATTCGAGCTATACCGCAGCCTCTTTTGCCCGGCTTTACGAACTTACAGATAAATATAAAATCAACCTGTTGGGCGCTGTTACCTGGTCGTTCGAATTTGAAAACCAGCCTTGGTTTGCAGGTTTTAGGGATTTAGCCACCAATGGCGTTGATAAACCTGTTTTAAATGTATTCAGGATGTTTGGCCAGATGAAAGGGAACCGTGTTGAGGCCACAAGTAACCGCATGTACAATTTAAATTCTATTTTAGATTCGAGCATCAGAAAACCACAAACAGACATAGGTGTTTTAGCCACTAAAGCCGAGAAAACCGCTGCTGTTATGTTATGGAATTACCATGATGAGGATAAAGCGGATTCAAAAGATGTTGTTTCCATCTTGTTGAATAAATTGCCTGTAAAAATGATAACTGTCAAAGAATATCGCATTGATACCGAAAATAGCAATTCTTATTCAGAATGGAAAAAAATGGGTTCACCCCAAAATCCAGATGCGAAACAAATTGCAGCATTAGAAAAATCAGGCCAGCTTAAAATGATTGGTAAACCCAGAAAATTTGACACCACGGGTGGTGCTTTTGAAATGGAATTAGCCAGACAAGGAGTAGCTTTGTTGAAATTGGATTGGTAGCATTTAGCTTTTTTTGCCACGGAAACACTGAAAGCAGGAAAATAAAGAAGTATTTTTCTCTTGGTCGGCGGCTCACCGAACAAAACAATCATTTATAACGATGTAAATCGTAATGCTATTTATGCGCTCGTTTGGAAACGAGCGCAAGCAATAATAAAAGTTGCCGTGGTCTGTGTCTCCACAGACCACCTAAATATAATTTTTTCGTTCTGTGAGGACACAGACCGGGGATAAGGAAATGGCAGTTACAGGTGGATCGTCATTCCCAACTTGATTGGGAACCACGGAGTGCTCATGAATGCCTATGAATAAAAAGAAAACTTATGAATAATCTTAACGTTTTAGCTAGGTTTATATGTTGCATTAAGATTCCCGCCTGCGCGGGAATGACGACCGTTCTTTGCAATCTGTCACCTCAATCGTTTAACTTCGAAGCCCAATATCATTAACTTAAGAATAAGTGTTAGATTAAGGTTTAACGACCAAAGGTGCTCCATTTACCRTTACGT
>NZ_JBFTQI010000737.1:0-2915 GCF_056398925.1 Pedobacter sp. 01T416_2 | reverse complement strand
AAACTATACTGGAATTATAACTGCGACTCTTCATGGATAACTTTTGAAAATAGAAATCGAGAGAAAAAAACAATCTTTACATTAGGTGATGGATTAGTACAATTGACTAATCGGCTTGGACATACAAGTTTTCAAGAATTTAGAACTACATTCCTATATACAAACAGGGTCATTTCTGGTTGCTGCGATCCAGACGATTACTATTTATACAGCAAAGCTTCTGGTAAACTAATAAAAAAAATTGGAACAGCTATCTACGTTTCAGACAATAGTCAAATGCCTTTTGTGGTTTCTGTTACCAACAGAAGTCATATTCCAAAATTCGATTTTAATTCTCTAACACTCTATAATGTCGACACTCAAAAATCGTTCAGGATTAAAATCAAAAAAGGAGAAATCGAAAAGGGAATGAAAAATAACAATTACATGTTCCCAGAATACATTTTTGACAATCCTACTATTGACGGGCAAATCCTTACTATTAAATATTTTACAGAAAAGTATATTAAGGGGGTGAACCTAAAGTATAAAACGATCAAAATTGACTTAAAACAATACAACCATTAGCGACTCCTCCTTTCTAGCGCAAGTCTTAGCGCCCAACCTTAGCAACGGCATGACTTGTTCTTCCGTTAAATTATAAATCAATTTCTTTATTAAAAAACTTGATGAGCTAAATACTGTGAATGCACAAATCATCCAATCCACTTCCTAACCACTAAGAACTGTACCAGTGGGGGTCTTTTCGAGGTACAGCCCATTGTTAAATAGCCCTGATGGAAGTGGATCCCGATTTAAGCACTAGTTTTTACTTTTTTATTGTGTGCTTGCTTGTTTCACAGGTTTCTTCGGGAGAAACGGACAGCAGGATCGAAGCCAGCCCAAGGATCACAGCCTCTGCGCTCCAAAAAACCTATCAACCCAGACTGATCCTCGTCTAATTCCCTTTTAAGAAATCCAGACTTCGAACCTCCAACTCCACACTACCCTCATTAAAATATACCCAATAACAGGTATTGACGCTAACTGGTGTGATGGGGAAATTTGCTTGCAACAAACAAACAAATTAGGGCATGAAAATAAACAAACTCCTGCTAATGGCACCAATGCTTGTGCTATTGGCAACGGCATCTGCTGTAATTGCACAGGTAAAAAAATCGGCAACCAAAACGGCTGTTCCGGTTAAAACCAAATATGGCGCGTTGGCTATAGACCGATCTAATGGGTTTTATTATGGTTTTTCATTCGATCAGTCAAACCGGGCAGAAGCCGAGAAGAAAGCGGTTGACGAATGCAACAAACGTGGCGGATCTTGCAGCATTGTGCTCACCTATTCGGGCACAGGTTGTGCGGCATACCGCACCATAAACGGTAATGTGGGTACTGCATTTGGCTGGGGTATAGCAAAAACCAAAGAGGAAGCTGATGCAATAGCAACTAAAGAATGTTTAAAAAGAAGCGGCGGCATACAACCTACCAACTTTGTTTGGAGCTGTAATGCAGCACAAGCGGCGCAGTTAAAAGAAATATACAATGCCTCGCCTGAAATTACCGGGCAGGTAAAAATTGGCAACCAGGTATGGACAAGTACCAATTTAAACGTGAGCACCTATAGAAACGGCGAGCAGATTTATTACGCAGCCAACCAAAAAGAATGGGAAAAAGTAAGCAGAGAAAAAATTCCCGCTTATTGTTACCTTAATTTCGACAGCAGCAATGAAAAGAAATACGGAAAGCTGTACAACTTTTATGCGGTTACCGATCGCCGTGGCTTAGCACCTGCTGGTTGGCACGTACCTAGCAGCAGTGAATTTTTAACCCTTATTGCGGCTTTAGGTGGTGAAAAAGTAGCCGGTAAAAAAATGCGTGGCACTACTGGCTGGGACGTAAAAGATTCGTATAAATTTGCGCATGGCAATGGCGATAACTCCTCAGGTCTCAATTTACTTACCAATGGCAGTGCAGGTGGCGATGAATATGGTGGCGGCCAATCTTTCAAGTATGGGGTATGGTTAAGCTATTGGTGGTCGAGTACTACCAAATCAAGCGGCGACAGCTTTGCCTACTATCTTGACTTTAACAAATACAGCGAACCGCGAGTAACCGACTATAGTAAAACCACAGGTGCCGCGGTAAGGTTAGTGAAAGATTAATTTGCCCATATCAAATAATGCTCATATTTCGGAACCTAAAGGTTAGAAATCGCTTACTCAACCGGGAATAATCAAGATTTCCGGTTGATTTTGTTTAAAGGAATGATAAACCAAACACCACTTACATTGGTATTTGACCATATAAGGAATTGAAGGGGATATAAGCTGATATCTAATTATAGGGCTTAAATCGTTTATTTTTAATGATTGGATTGCTTCACCTCACAATTCCTCTCCTTTGGTTCGCAATGACGTATCGTTTGGCTTACAAGTCCAGGCTTCTGACCTCCGACCCCTGACTCCGACTAATCGCAATGACGTACCAAAACCCTCTTTTAACAATTGCCTTTTAAAAGGGATTATATAAGTACACCAATAACATTTGATATGAAAACGAAAATAATAATCTTGGTAGCTGCCTTTGGTTTAGCGTTGTCAGCGTGTAGTGGTAAAAAAGCCGATCAGGAAAATGCCGACAGTATGTACAAATACACCGATACGAACAAATTGATCGATAGTACAAGCACCGATTCAATAGCAGATTCGACCACCAATGCTCCAGCCGACGTTAAACGTTAAGGAATAATGACAAACAAAAGCGCTCATGCCCAAAAATATGGGCGTTTTTAATGATGTACCAAAACCAATCTTCCAATGTTAGGTTTCGCCCCCACCCTCCTGAACCCGGATTAATACGCTAACAGATTGCTTCATATGTTTTCTTCGTTTCGGGGTACAGCCCAATGTTAAATAGCCCTGATG
>NZ_JBFTQI010000736.1:0-2922 GCF_056398925.1 Pedobacter sp. 01T416_2 | reverse complement strand
GTCCATAATTTTTCTTTTATCGGGATGGTAAACATCCATTAATTAAATATATTCCTTTCCGCTCACAATAAACGGGCCGCAAAACTATTGTTTTTTATAAATTAAACAAACGTTTATGCCAAATCATTATTGCGGAATAGTATAAAAGCAATGGCAACAGCAGCAATATTAGCCTATTTTTAGCCAAAACATTCCATTCTTAGCATCTTTTGCACATCAAACATTTACAATGAAGGTAACTTAATTTAACAATTATGTTTTATCTTGGTTGGAAATATGCAGTCGTTGAACCTTATAGTTAGTACCAGTTGCCTATTCTTACTTTTATTCTCTATGCATCTTTTTTTCGCAAAAAAAGGGAATAAGCTGCTTAACGTTCTACTTTCGGTTATATTTTTTGCCCGGTTTGGGCAGATTTTAACTTCGCTGCTCTTTAAATCGGGTCAACCTAATACCCTAGCCTTTTTTCATCAAACTTTTACTCCGTTTTATTACGCTGCCCCAGCCTGCTTTTACCTTTACATAACAGGCTTTCTTCAAGATCGTAAAAGTTTACAAAAAATAGAATGGCTTCATTTTGTACCAGCTTTGTTGGCTGTTATCC
Organism: Pedobacter sp. 01T416_2; assembly: GCF_056398925.1. NCBI lineage: Bacteria > Pseudomonadati > Bacteroidota > Sphingobacteriia > Sphingobacteriales > Sphingobacteriaceae > Pedobacter > Pedobacter sp. 01T416_2. Next base: position 2,318 of record NZ_JBFTQI010000736.1, on the reverse strand, counting down.
ACGTTATCCCCTGGCATTTTTCTACAACACTAGATTGGGATTTGATAGGAAACCAATTAGCAGAAAATGGTTACTTCTCACTAAAAGCAAAAAGTGGCCTGTTTCCTCCATATTTTCATTACTTATTTAGGCCAATGCTGGTATTTGGTTATTTGTGTCTTACCTGGATTGCAGTACTCCGTTTAAAAAACAAACCACAACAAATACTCGAAGGTGAAGGCAGAAAATGGATCATCTTTTTTCTCCGGATTGCGACCTTTTTCCAGTTGTTTAGTTTAGTGCCCATTATTTTAAGAAGCTTACACATCCCATATGTTAATGCCTCTTTTATTGTGCTCAATTGTTTGGCTCTATTAGTCATTTTATTATATGCGCTTCACAAGCCTTATATTTTTTATGGCTACCTGCTGGTAGCTGTTGATTGGACTAAAAAAGCTGCAACCAAAAAAACTGAAACTGATTCCTCATTAGCTCCTTTATTGGAAGAAGATCCAAAACGTATACTTAAAGCTGTCAAAAAAAGTAATCTTTTAGATGCGCAACTGTCTGACTATGCCCTTGCCATGAAAGAAATAATGGAAGCTGAACGCCTTTACCTGATACACGATTTTCAGATTATCGACCTAGCGGCAAAACTTAACCTCCCGATCCATCATTGCTCTTTCGTAATTAATAAACACATCGGCAAAAATTTCCGCGACTGGATAAACAGTTACCGGGTAAATCATTTCCTAATACAGTACCCGCTCCAATCGGATAAAATAACAATAGAAGCTATTGCTTCTGAAGCTGGCTTTAAAAGTCTGGCTACGTTTTACAATGCATTTAAAAAAGAAACGGGCTTAATGCCAACCACCTATTTTGCACAGGAATTAAGCCGTTAACCTGTTATTCCCTCTTTTTTTACTCTAACGATCGTATCGTTAGAGGCCACAACCACGTTTTATTTCTCTAAATATTGAAATGCCAGATACCTTTGGTTTCTGATCATCATATGAGTATGGTATTTCAAATAAATATGCTTTAATCCATTTCTCAGAAATCTAACAAGCCTTAACTATGCTTTATTCAACATCGTTTTTACGCCCGCTTTTCGATTATATTGAGCAATTTTATCCTTTATCTGAAGCCTTTAAGGCCGAACATGAAAAATCTTGTAAGCTCATCCATGTTAAAAAGAACAAACACATCCTTTCACCAATAGACAGTAATGCTTCGCTCTATTTTTTGGTACACGGACTCGTTCGTGGCTTCATACGCGATGGCAAAAAAGATATCAGCACTTGGTTTAGCTGTGGAAATGAATTAATTGGCGCCATACGTCATCCCGATCAGCAGCCCAATCATTCGATAGAATATCTTCAGGCCCTGGAAGAAAGTCAACTCATCTGCATTCCTTATACCCTAATCGATTCGATGTACGCAAACTATCCAGAGGCCAACCTAATCGGCAGAAAGCTTTTGGCGCTTCATTATTATGCAGCATCAGAAAGATCAATCCTGGCCAGGATACCAAAAGCARTAAGCAGGTACCGTAAACTCCAGGAAAGCGATTTGGATATCAACAGAATACCGCAGCGTTATCTGGCCAGCTACCTTGGCATGCGCTTAGAAACCCTGAGTAGAATCAGAAATAAAATTTTAACACCCGATTACCGGTTGTGCTCTTAATTTAGCGAAAAAACAATCAATCATTCTAACGTGCAGTCATTCGATCACGCAAACATTCAAGCCTTTTAGCCACTACCTTTTCAACTTTTTTCCTTTCCGCTTCTTTTGCTAAATTTGCAGCAATGATTTTATATAAAACCAACGAAGAAGTAGAACTGATGCGGATCAGTGCCCTACTGGTTAGCGATACCCTTGCAGAAGTAGCTAAAATATTAAAGCCAGGCATTACAACCCTCGAGATTGATAGAATAGCCAACGAATTTATACTTGATAATGGCGCTGTACCTTCCTTTTACAACTATAATGGTTTTCCTTTCCATATTATTACCTCGGTAAACGATGTGGTTGTACATGGCTTTCCGACTAAAGATGAGCTGAAAGATGGCGATATTATCTCAGTAGATGTGGGTACCATAAAAAACGGTTTTCATGGCGATCATGCATATACCTTTATCGTCGGCGAAGTATCGCCAGCAGTACTAAACCTGGTAAAAACAACTAAAGAATCGCTTTTTCTTGGAATTAAAGAAGCTGTTGTGGGCAAACGCATTGGCGATATTGGTGCAGCTATCCAAAGCCATAACGAAAAGCAAGGCTACGGCGTAGTAAGAGATCTGGTAGGCCATGGCTTAGGGAAAGATATGCAT
>NZ_JBFTQI010000735.1:0-2922 GCF_056398925.1 Pedobacter sp. 01T416_2 | reverse complement strand
ATCTGAACGGAGGATATCACTTTTCATTTCACTATTGTTCATTCTCTTTCAATGTGATTAAATCACTAAAACAATTAATTAGGGAAAACAAATTTAAACTAAAATTTTTAGTAAAAAAATAGACTTAAGATATAAACGGACAATATTTAAAAATCATTATGACTGAGCATTAGGCATATACCACCTGTTAAAAAAAATTATTTCAATCTGCTCAAAATAGAATGATAACTTTGTAGTATGACCATCCAAGAAATACAACAGCTAGAAGATTTTTTTACCCAGGCAGGAAAGCAAGAGGTTCCAATTTATCTTAATCAGGCTACCGTAATTACCGATTATGCCCATTTTCTGGAAAGTCATTTTATGCCTTTAAAGCTTAATCCTGATGCAAAAGTGAACCTACCACTAATACATAGGCTAAAAATGTTAAAGTTATTGATTGAATCAAATGCATAAAAACGATTCAATTTAGCTGTTACAGCGCCATCATTGGTAAGAAGGGACCAATTTGAATCGCAACACAAGTAATCGAAACACTTACTATCTGTTAAACTGGTCTTTCGACAGGCTATCATTGACAGAATCCAATAGAAAGCTCGTCATTGCGAGGAACGAAGATAACCGAACGAAGCGAGCTCATGAATGCCTTTAAAAACAACTGCAAAAATGAATAATCTTAAAGCGCAGGTAAGTAACGATCGTTGTAAGATTGCTTCGTCGGCTGAAAAAGCCTTCTCAGCAATGACGATGCCTCGCAGCTTATTATTGCACAAAAAAATCTCTGTCATCTATATTGACTTTTATACAATAAATTACCCCTCAGGATGACAAATCTATATTTGTCATACGTCCAATTCATGCCTTTCCTATTCATGTTTATGGTTGTTGGAATAGTTGACTCCGGTTTTCTAATCAGGCAATTAAAAACTTAACCTCTTTTAGTTTTTAAAATAGATATTTCCAACTATATTGGCCGTGATTGGTTATTCCTATACATTGACCCTTATTTATGACTAAAAATATATTCATTGCTTCGGCCGAACCCTATACCGGAAAATCAGTAATTGCTTTCGGAATGATCAATATGTTATTGGCTAAAACGCAAAAAGTAGGTTACTTTAAACCCATTATTGCGCAAGACGATCAGAATAAAAAAGATGAACATGTAGAAGCCATGTTGGATTATTTCTCACTCCCTGTTAAATATGAGGATGCTTTTGCCTTTACCCGGCAAGAAATGCTGCATCAAGCAGAAGATAGTGGAGCAATTATCAATACCATTATCAGTAAATATAAAAAACTGGAAGATAATTACGATTTCACGGTAATTGAAGGCAGCGATTTTTTAGGCGAAGGTATGGCATTTGAGTTCGAATCGAATGCTTTAATGGCCAAAAACTTAGGTGCACCAGTTTTAATAGTGGTATCGGGAAAGAATAAAACAGCAAGTCAGCTTTTTAAATCTGCCATCAACATTTACCGTAACTTCCTGTTGCGCGATGTGCAGGTATTAGGCGTAGTGGCCAATATGGTGAATCCAGAGGAGGCGGACCGTATTAAACAAGCTTTAACCAATCAATTGCCTGCCGAATTACTTATCGCCGTTATTCCTACCGAAACAGGCCYACAAAGTCCAACAATGAAAGAAATTACATTGGCACTGGGTGGTGAGGTGCTTTTTGGATCTGAACTATTGGATAACCAGGTTGATAATTTTGTGACCGGTGCCATGATGCTGCCCAATTTTTTAAGGCACATAAAAGATAACCTGCTTATTGTTACTCCCGGCGATCGTGGCGATATCATTATAGGCGCACTTCAGGCCAACTTATCAGCCAATTACCCAAAAATTGCAGGCATTGTTTTAACCGCAGGCAGTTTACCGGATGAGCCCATTATTAAATTGATTGAAGGTTTACAAACCATTATTCCAATAATAGCGGTTAAAAAGGGAACTTTCGAAACCACTACAACCATTGGCAGTATCCACTCCAAAATTACAATCGAAAACAAGAAGAAAATTGCAGTGGCAATAGAGCTTTTCGAAAAATATGTCGACATTAAAGCGCTTGATGATAAAATTATCACTTTTAGCTATCAGGGAATTACTCCGCACATGTTTCAATACCAACTGGTTAAATGGGCCAAACGCGATAAAAAACATATTGTTTTACCAGAAGGAAATGACGAACGCATTTTAAAAGCAGTGGAGAAACTCATTACCCAGGATATTGTAGACATCACGCTCTTGGGCGACCCAACCGAAATTACCAACACGATTAAAAGACTTGGATTAAATCTGGATCCCAATGCTATAAAAATACATAATCCTGGCCAATCGGCTCATTATAACGATTATGTAGATACCTTGCACGAACTACGTAAAGCCAAGAATGTAAACCTCGAAATGGCCAGGGATATGATGACCGATGTTTCTTATTTCGGAACCATGATGGTTTACAAGGGTGATGCTGATGGGATGGTTTCGGGTGCGGTTCATACCACTCAGCACACCATCAGGCCTGCTTTACAGTTTGTTAAAACCAAGCCAGGCGTATCGGTGGTTTCATCCATTTTCTTTATGTGCCTGCCAGAAAGGGTGGCCATATTTGGAGATTGTGCGGTTAACCCCAATCCTACTGCCCAACAGCTGGCAGAAATAGCAATTTCTTCAGCAGAAAGCAGCGCCAAATTTGGCATTGAACCCCGGATAGCGATGTTATCTTATTCTTCTGGTACATCAGGCGAAGGTGAAGATGTAGAACGCGTAAGAGAAGCCACTGCCATAGTTAAAGCAAGGCATCCGGAATTGAAAATTGAAGGTCCGATACAATATGATGCTGCTGTAGATCCACTTGTAGGCAAACAAAAATTACCAGGCTCTGAGGTAGCAGGTAGAGCAAGTGTATTAATCTTCCCTGA
>NZ_JBFTQI010000734.1:0-2924 GCF_056398925.1 Pedobacter sp. 01T416_2 | reverse complement strand
TTGATGGGGGAAGCTGATGTTGATCTGGTTTTTTTTTAGCGGTTGAAAACATAAAGTGCACCTTTTGACTTTATGGTCACTACAAATAAAATCAAATTTATTTTGGGTCATTAATTTTATATCGTAATATTTATACTCCACTTAAATGCAGGCAGTTCCACAACCGATAAAAATAGTGTCGAATTGAATTCAGGCGTGTTGAGTACGATGTGGAAGCATCCGCCACAGCCATCATAAACAGCCCCCTGCCCGATGAGTTTGCTGATGCCTTGAGGCTTGCAAAATAACCTCAATCAATTGGATAATCAAATTTGAGGGTGCAGTGCTCTATTCTTTATTTACAGGCTTTGCAACCGGTAATATCATATAATAACGGCGCGGGTATCAGTAAATTTTATACTTTTACACCGTGAAATTCATTGCCCTGGTTTTATCTCTCATCGTATTTACGCTAACCGCGGTACCATGCTGTGCTTTAGCGCGAGAAGATAGCCATGCACTGAAAACCGATAAAGCGGAAAAACATGCTTGCAGTGAACATAGTGATAATTGCTGCAAAGGTTGTTCACCGTTTTATGTCTGCGGTACCTGTATTGGCTTTACCATCACTACACGTTCAACGATCGTTTTTGCGGTCCAGCTTTTACCTGTTCAGCACAATACGGCTTATATTCCACTTGAACTCCAGGCTATTTCTATTTCCATCTGGCAGCCGCCCAAACTTTCGTAGTTTATTTTCCTATCGTCCTAAACGGACATATTTATCGAAATCATTATTTAAAGATCATTATGAAAAGAACGATTGTGGTTTTGGCTATACTGTTGTTTACAGTTACCGCCTTTGCCCAAAATACGTATAAAGCCGTCATCAAAGACGCAAAGACGAACCAGGTACTTTCAGGAGCTACATTAAAAGTGCTTGGAACGACCATTGGCACGAAATCAGATAGTGCAGGTAATGCAAGTATTAGTGGTATACCTTCAGGTAAACAGACCATTCAGTTTAGTTATGTAGGCTACCAGACTAAAACGGATACACTGACCTTTCCCCTTGCTGAAACTAACCTTTTGACCGTTTTACTTACTGCAGCTGAAGAAGACGAGGACTTGGAGGATGTAGTGATCTCAGCGACAAGGAGCAGCCGTACCATTGATAATATTCCTACACGGGTCGAGGTCATCGCGGGGGAAGAACTGGATGAAAAGGGAAATATGAAACCTGGCGACATCCGCATGATGCTGGCAGAAAGTACCGGGATCCAGACCCAGCAGACTTCTGCTACCAGCGGAAACTCCAGTATCCGCATACAGGGACTGGACGGAAAATATACCCAGATCATTAGAGATGGTTTTCCGTTATACGCTGGTTTCTCGGGTGGATTGGGCCTGCTTCAGATTGCCCCATTGGATCTGCAGCAGGTAGAGGTGATCAAAGGTTCATCTTCTACGCTTTACGGTGGTGGAGCAATTGCTGGACTGGTAAACCTGGTTTCTAAAAAACCGACGGAAGCGCGTCGGCTTAATTTCCTTTTGAACGGTACTTCTGCTTTGGGACTGGATGCCAGTGCTTTTTATGGACAGAAATTTGATAAAATAGGTATCACGGTTTACGGTGCATATAACAAAGGAACAGCCTATGATCCTTCAAATGCCGGTTTGACCGCTATCCCCAAGTTTGACCGTTTCACCCTGAACCCCAAATTATATTTTTATTTCAATGATGCGACTACGCTTTCGGCCGGAATCAACGCTACAACTGAAAAACGGATCGGTGGCGATCTGGAATATGTGAAGGGAAATGGCAGTGTTGCCCATTCTTATTTTGAACAGAATAAAACCGGGCGTTACAGTTCTCAGGTTGAATTGGATCATAAACTAAGCGAAAGGGAAAAGCTGGTCATTCGCAATTCAGTGAGTTATTACGACCGCAGCATCGATCTTCCAAACTACCTGTTTTCAGGCGTTCAGGTATCTACTTATAGCGAGGCAAATTATAGCCGTAACGGAGAAAAAGCAGACTGGGTATTGGGTATAAACTTTCTGACCGATAATTTTAAGGAAGATCAGAACAGTAAGAATGCACTAAGAAGTTACAATTATAACACGGTCGGCGCATTTGCGCAGAACACCTGGAGCCTTTCAGAGAAATTTAGTATCGAATCTGGGGTAAGGGGAGATTACCACAATGAATACGGGTTTTTCTTTTTACCGAGAATTTCTGGATTGTGGAAGATCAATGAACATTTTTCTATCCGCTTGGGCGGTGGTCTGGGTTATAAGGCGCCAACTGTATTTACCGAAGATGCAGAGCGGATCCAGTTCAGAAATGTAGCGCCTTTAGATGTGGCAAATACAAAGGCGGAACGCTCTTATGGTGCCAACTATGATGTGAACTACCGCACCTCGTTGTTTGACGGTGCGGTTGGATTCAGCATCAATCAGATGTTTTTTTATACCCGAATCAATAACCCGATATTGTTGACGGCTGCTACTGGAACCAATCTGGCCTATGTCCAACCAACAGGTAATTTAGATACCAGGGGTATGGAAACAAATGCCAAAGTGACCTATGGTGATTTTAAACTTTTTATAGGTTATACGCTAGCTGATGTGAACCAGCACACGGGAAGCACCAGTACAAGTTATCCGCTGGTTTCAAAGCACAGGTTAAACAATGTATTGATGTATGAGCTTGAAGATAAGTGGAAGATTGGCGCCGAGGCATACTATTTCAGCAAACAGATGCTTAATGATGGCGCCACTGGTAAAAGCTATTGGACTGCTGGCCTGATGGCAGAAAAGCTATGGGAACGGTTTTCAATTTTTGTAAATTTTGAGAATTTAACGGACACCAGGCAGACCAGCTTTGATTCGATCTATACTGGAAGCATTACAAGTCCTGTTTTCAGGGACATCTATGCACC
>NZ_JBFTQI010000733.1:0-2930 GCF_056398925.1 Pedobacter sp. 01T416_2 | reverse complement strand
GGAACAGGTTATGGATGGAATGCGGGTTTATATATCAAAACATTAAGCAATATCTCTTTTGCACTCGTACATAAATCGAAGGTAATTACGAAACTTGATGCTGGTTCAGCAGAATTTGAGGTTCCAAAGTCATTAGAAGGATCTTTTCCAGCAGGAAATACCTTTAACGCTGAATTACCTTTACCAGCTACCACAAGTTTAGGTGTAGGTATTCCATTGTCAAAAAGTACAGTTTTAGCTTTTGATGCAAGTTGGGTACAATGGCATATTTATCAGGATTTGTCTTTTGATTATGCTACCAATACACCTGCGCTGGTTGATACAAAATCAGCGCGCAATTATCGTGATGGTTCTTCGTTTAAATTAGGTATTAACCACCAGGCCTCAGAGAAATTAGCATTAAGAGCAGGTATTGGTTATGCTTTCTCTCCGGTACAGGACGGGTACGTAACACCTGAAGCTCCTGATGCTGACCGATACATTTTAAGTGCAGGTTTAGGTTATACGCCAACCCGCCATTTCGAAGTTAATGCATCGTTCTTTTTTGAAGATGTTAAATCGCGTAAACAAAAGAATATTGAAACGGGCCTAGATGGTACCTTTAAAACTTTGGTTTATGCACCAGGTATTTCGTTAACTTATAAATGGTAGGAGAAATTTAAATGAAAAGATATATATTAAATAGTTTCGTTGCTGCTATCATCCTTTTTGCAGCAGCTTGTAAACCCGAAATAGAAACGTCTGCAGGTACAACTGCCGGACAAGCTAATTTTAGTAAATACATTGCTGTGGGTAACTCCTTAACTTCAGGATATGCCGATGGAGGTTTATATTTGGAAGGACAAAAAGTTGCTTATCCAAACCTAATTGCCGCCAAAATGGCTACGGTCGGTGGTGGGGCATTTACCTCTCCGTTTTTTAGCGAAGAACATTCAAATGGCTCAGGTTATATTTCTTTAACAGCACTGGTTAATGGTACCCCAACTTTAACTCCTGTTGTTGATAAACTGGCTATAAGAGATGCAGCGAAGCATTTAGACAAATTCAATGACGAAATCCAAAACTTGGGTATACCTGGAATGCGTGTTGATCTGGCCTTCGATCCAACGCTTACTTTCAGTGCTGCAAATCCTTATTTCGAGCGTTTGTTGCCAGATGCTCAGGTAGGTAAAACCAATTATTTTCAGTTTATTCAAGGAAGAAATCATACTTTTTTCTCGCTTTGGCTTGGAAATAATGATGTATTGGGTTACGCTTTAAATGGTGCAGTTACCGTATCTACCGATCCTACAACGGCTTTAACAGATAAGGTTACTTTTTCTTCTTTATATGCTAATTTTTTAAATGTTTTAACTGCAGCTGGCCAAAAAGGTATAGTTGGTACTATTCCTGATGTAACTGCAATCCCTTATTTTAATACAGTTACTGTAGCAGCTTTATTAAATGCTGCCAAAGCAATTAATCCTGCAGCGGCAGCTATTTATATTCAAACAGGAACAGGTTCGGTAAGGCCTGCAACTGCTGAAGATTTAATCCGTTTACCGTTTCAATCAGAGGGCATATTTGGCAAGCCAAATGGTTCTGGCATTCCTTATGGTTTACACCCATTAAATCCGATTGAAAATAAATGGGTATTAGATAAGGATGAAGTAATTAAATTAAAAGATTATGTAAATAGCTACAATAGCAGCATTAAATCTTTAGCTACAAGCAAAGGTTTGGCCATTGCAGACACTTATGCTTATTTTAATCAGGTTAAAACTGGTATTAATGTTCAGGGGGTTGGTATCAATGCTTCATTTATTACCGGTGGCGCATTCTCTTTAGATGGTGTTCACTTAACGCCGCGTGGAAATGCAGTAATTGCCAATGTATTTATAGATGCCATTAATGCTAAATACGGTTCTACCGTACCAAACATTGATATTACGCAATATAGAGGCGTTAAATTCCCAAATTAATTCAAAAAGATTTTTATATTTTTAAAAGGTTCTAACGCTGTTGGGACCTTTTTCATTTTAGCCTATCATGGATAAAATTGATTACCCTTTCTTTTTCAATAGGTTCAAACCAATTGATCTCTTCATCTCTTCTAAACCAGGTGAGTTGGCGTTTGGCAAAGCGACGCGTATTTTGTTTGATTGCTGAAACGGCATCTTCAAGAGATAATTTTCCGTCTAGGTAATCGAAAAGTTCACTGTAACCTACCGTGTTTAAAGCATTATATTTTTTAAAGGGTATAAGCGACTTTACTTCTTCTATTAAACCATCAGCAATCATTTTATCAACTCTTTGGTTGATTCGGTCGTAAAGGATAGCACGATCGGTATTGAGACCTATTTTGATAATGTTAAATGGTCTTTTCTTTTTTGTAGCGGAAAGCATTGACGAAAGTTTTTGTCCGGTTGATAAAAATACCTCTAAACCCCTGATCATTCTTTGTGGATTTTGTTGATCTACCTTTGCAAAATATTCAGGATCTAATGCTGCCAGCTGTTTTTGGATACTTGATAATCCTTCTTCTTCAAACTGTTTATTGAGCCTTTCACGTATGGCTAAATCAATATCTGGCATTTCATCCAAGCCATTAATTAACGCATTAACATATAAACCTGAACCTCCAACCATAATGGCCAGATTGTGTTTTTTGAAAATTTGATCGAGGGTATTTAACCCTTCTATTTCAAAATCGCCTGTGCTGAAGAGTTGTGAAACCGAATGTGAATCAATAAAGTGATGTTTTGCTGCTGCTAACTCGCCTGCATCAGGTTTTGCGGTTCCTATGGCCATTTCCTTAAAAAACTGACGGGAATCGGCAGAAATGATTTCTGTATCAAAATGTTGTGCCAGTTCAATACCCAAGGCTGTTTTGCCAATTGCAGTAGGACCAACAATGGATATTAAGGTTTTAGGATGCATGAGCTTTGTAT
>NZ_JBFTQI010000732.1:0-2933 GCF_056398925.1 Pedobacter sp. 01T416_2 | reverse complement strand
GGTACATCCAGTTTATCATCAAAAAAGATTTTGCGGCATTCAATTACGATGGAGTGGAAATCAAACAAGACGCTTCTATTCTAATTTTAGCCAATCATTTTAGCTGGTGGGATGGTTTTTTCCTCTTTTACATCAACAAAAAAGTATTTAAGAAACAATTTCATGTTTTAGTGAATGCCGAAAACTATACTAAAGTTGGTTTTCTAAAGTATCTTGGTGCTTTTGCGGCCGAAAATAAAGGTAAAGATGTTTTAGAAACGCTTAATTATGCAGGCAAACTGTTAGATAACCCCGCAAATTTGGTACTTGTATTTCCCCAGGGCAAATTATATTCGAACCACCTCAAAAATATCAGTTTCGAAAAAGGAGTGATGCAGATGATCAATGCCAGTCAGAAAAAAATCAATATTATTTTTGCCGCCACCTTTATTGATTATTTTGCGGAAAGAAAGCCTTCAGCTTATACTTATTTGCAGCATTGGGAGAACGAAGAATATGTGAGCTTGCAATTGCTGAAAAGTGCCTATAATAAACATTACGATCAATCGGTTGTTAAACAAACTCAGCTAATTGAATGACAATTTTTATTTACGCCGTTTTAATTTTCCTGGTGATCCGGTTTTCGGTTACTGTTTTCAATTTCCTTTCTAACCCTAAGTTGCCGAGAGTGGTTAAACACTATCATGATAAGGTTTCGATCCTAATTCCTGCGCGAAATGAAGAAGCAGATATTTTAGAACTACTCGTTTCGATAAAAAATCAGGATTACTCCAATTATGAGGTTATTGTTTTAGATGATAACAGCGATGACAATACTTATGAGGTAGTCGAAAAATTTTGTCTCACAAACCCGCAATATAAAGTGGTACGCGGGAAAGCGTTACCTCAAAACTGGCTTGGAAAAAACTATGCGTGCCACCAGCTTAGCGAATTGGCTACAGGGAAATATCTTTTGTTTATCGACGCAGACGAATCAGTAAAAAGAGGATTGATCAATAGCCTGATCAACCGGATGGAAATCGGAGGCCTGGCTTTGTTAAGTGTTTTTACCAACCAAACTATAAAATCGATAGGCGAGTGGTTAACAGTGCCCTTAATGCATTTTATACTGCTAAATTTATTGCCTTTGCGATTGGTTAAACTTTCGAAAAATCCAGCATTTTCAGCAGCAAGCGGACAGTGCATGTTTTTTAATGCCAATAATTACAAAGAAAACCATTGGCATGAGCGGGTTAAACACCAGGTTGTGGAAGATGTGGAGATTATGAAGTTGGTAAAACAAGAAAAATTTAATGCAGAGGCCCTTTTAGCCAACAGACTGATCTATTGCAGGATGTACAAAAATTTAGGCGAAAGCTTAAACGGTTTTAGTAAAAATTTACTGGCGGGTTTTGGTAATAACATCATAATATTATTACTTTACCAGCTTTTGGTAACTGTAGGGCCAGTAATTTTAATCTTAAACTTTAATATTGCTTTACTTGTATTACCATTAACTTTAATAGTATTAAGTAGAATGATGATCTCCTATTTATCGGGACAAAATGTTTTGATAAATCTGATTTTACATCCCTTACAGATGTTGTTCTTCTTAATAATTTCATTCATTTCTATAAAAAAACATATTTTTAAAACGAGCACATGGAAGGGCAGAACGATCAAAACGATTTAAAGGTTAAAAGGATTGCAGTTGCAATAATTGTCGTTTTTCATATGGTTGGCTTGCTTGGCTTCTTAATTCCTGCTGCCCAGCCTTATTTTATCAAACTGGTTCCCTTTCATTTGTTGCTGATGTTTGCCGTAATTGTTTTTTCGTACAATGCCGATGTGAAACGTTTATTATTACTGGTTTCGGGTGTATTTCTCTGTGGCTTTTTAGTCGAGGTACTGGGCGTGCATACCGGAAAGATATTTGGCAGCTATTATTACGGCGATACATTGGGCTACAAAGTTGCTGCGGTTCCATTACTAATGGGTGTAAATTGGGTAATCCTTATTTTCAGTGTTGGACAAATGATGAAAAGTATGAAAATCAGGCATAGTATTCTGGCTTCTGTTCTCGGCGCTTTTATACTGGTAGGTTTCGATTTCTTTTTGGAACCTGTGGCCATGAAATTTAACTACTGGCAGTGGGACTGGCATGAAATCCCTGTTCAGAATTATGTAGCGTGGTTTATTGTTTCTGTAATATTGTTAAAGTTTTATTATGCTTTGGGCTTAAAGCAACAGAAACATATTGGTACTGTAATGTTCGTTTCACAGCTAATCTTTTTTGTTGTCTTATACATGACAACCGGAACAAATATTTTTGCTTAATTTTGTATCGCAATGGGTTACAACTTACAGGTTAACATCGATAAATCATCAGGCTTTTGCTTTGGCGTAGTATATGCCATAGAAATGGCCGAAGATATTCTGGATAATGAAGGTTATTTATATTGCCTTGGCGATATTGTGCATAATGATGAAGAAGTAGAGCGTTTAACCAATCGTGGATTAAAAATCATCGATCACGAAGTATTAAAAAACTTAAGGGACGAAAAGGTTTTAATCAGGGCTCATGGTGAGGCGCCATCAACCTATCAACTGGCTTTAGAAAATAACCTGACTTTAATAGATGCTTCATGTCCTGTTGTGCTGAAATTACAGAATAGGATTAAAAATTCACATGATGACGATGAGCAAGTACTTATTTTTGGTAAGCACGGGCACGCCGAGGTAATCGGATTACAAGGTCAAACAGATGGTAAGGCAATTGTTTTTCAGGATCTGGCCGAGCTGGATAATGTAGAATTGCCTGCTAAATTTACCCTATATAGCCAAACCACTAAAAGCACCGATAAATTTTATCACATTAAAGATGAATTATTGAGMCGTGGTTATGAAGTTAAGGCTAACGATACCATTTGCAGGCAAGTATCTAACCGTTACGA
>NZ_JBFTQI010000731.1:0-2934 GCF_056398925.1 Pedobacter sp. 01T416_2 | reverse complement strand
CCAGAAATGATGATCCTGTAATTACCTCCTGCAATGCCTAAATATTCGCCTTCATTTTTATTAATGATTTTGATATTGGATTCCATCTTTCTTAGATTTTTTCCTGTATATTTTTACTCTTAAATCTATTAGTCAAGATCGTTCACGGAATGTCTGTACGATTATTACTCCGTTATCTGATTATCAGCCACCTTTCTTATTTCAAACCTCTTTCTTTTAAAAGGTTTTCTAATTCCTGATTGTTATATTTTGAGTTGTTTGTCAGCTTATAAATGAAAAATAAGGGGATGAGTGTTAAAAAGCCTAAACTGTTTTTCATCACGCTGTAAAATACAACACCGATCAGAAATCCAATTAATATGGCATCGGTTATGGCTGCCGATTCCCCTTTTTTTGCTTCTTACAGCAATTCTTTTTGGGGTTTTAATTGATATTTCGATTAAACACTAAAGCTTCATAAGTACAAAAGGCACTGGTGCTGATTTCTTACCACGAAGCTAACTATTCAACACCTGTTTTAAAAAATTATCCCTGTAAAAATCTCCGATAGGAATAATTGTATTGTTTAAGATGATATGTTGCTTGTGTATTTGCTCTATTTTAGCAACCGAAACAATATAGGATTTATGCATTCTTACAAAATTAATTGATGGTAATAGTTCTTCCATGCCTTTCATGGTCTGTAGGGCTGTAATTTTTCCCGACTTTAAATGTACTATTACATAATCTTTTAAACCTTCAATGTAAAGAATGTCGGAGAAATTAATCCGATGCATGCGCTGCTCAACCTTCAGGTATATAAATTCTTCTTTTAAAATTTCCTTTCCCTTAAACCTGTCTTTAACCTTAGCTATTGCAGTAAGGAAACGGCTGAATGTTAAGGGCTTTAAAAGGTAATCAACTACATGAAATTCAAAGCCCTGGATAGCGTATTCACTGTAAGCGCTGGTTAAGATAACAAGGCATTTGTGATCAATGATTTTCATTACCTCAATTCCGTTCAAATTTGGCATCTGGATATCAAGAAATAAAAGATCAACTGTTGAACTCTGAATAAATTCTATCGCTGAGAGCGCATCTGTTGTTGCCAACAACAATTGGAGACCAGTAACCTGTTCTACATGGTCTTTCAGTAAAGAAACGGCTAAAGGCTCATCATCAATAATTACACATCTAATCATTTAACATATGCTTTTAAGTTTAGTACGAGCGAAACCGAGTAATAACCATTATTTTCTTGAATAATAAGTGAATGTGCATCTGGGTAAAGTAGTTGAAGCCGCCTGCTAATATTTTCCAATCCTATACCTGTTGATTTCGTTTTGCTAACTGAGTATATTTTATTTACAGTGTTTAACATTAATTTGGTCTGTTGTGTCTTAATCGTAATCACGGCCTTATCCGAATTGGTGCTTAAGTCGGCATGCTTAAAAATATTTTCAATAAATGGCAGTAATAATAAAGGTGCGATAGTTAAGTCAATTGATTCCAAAATAAGATCCATAATCACTATATCGGGATTTTCATATCTGATTTTTTGTAATTCTAGGTAATCAATTAAATATTTTAGTTCTTTTTTTAAAGGTACCTCTGTTTCATTTTCATAAAGCATGTACCTCATCAGACTACTTAACTGCGCTAAAACCGGTAGTGCAGATTGTGGTTTAGTGGCAACAAGCGAATAAATATTGTTGATGGAATTAAATAGAAAATGAGGATTGACCTGAGCCCTTAAAAATGAGAGTTCCGCAATCCGATTCTGCAACTGGATTTCTTTTTTTTCTAGTTCTTTTCGTTTAACAAAATCAAAAAAGAAAAAAGCAAGCCCCCATACGGAATAATAAAAACTATAGCTAAAGCTATCCAAATAATAATACGCAAAACTCACATTTTTAGGGTAATTGCGAAACCCGCAAAAATACGGGCAGATAATCTGTTCTAGAAAGTACTTAACAGAAATTATGGCGAACAGAGAGAGTACGAAAGCGGAAATTGTTTTAAAGGCACCCCTAACTTCATACCATTTCGTGAAAATTAGATAACCTGCAAGAGATGTAGTACAAAAAACCAGGGAATGTAGGAGCCTTAAGATCTGAACCTGGGCATCTCTAAATATTTGGAAAGTCTGCTTTCCCTGCGCAATATCAGACAGGTCCTTTGCCAGGGCCGTTAAATAGTAGAACGCAATAAAGAAAAGAAAGAGATATAATATTTTTTTGGACATTGTTTTTTTTAACCGTGCTAATTTGAGGTATTTATAGCAATTCTTCAAGATAACAAAAGTGTTTGGTCGAACGAAACAACAGTTTGGTCGATCGCCGAGTTTAAAAACAGGTTATCCACCATAGTTTTGTAGCATAAATGATATTGTTATGCGAAATTATCTCTTTTACACCTGGTTAGCACTGCTTATTGCGGTTAATGGTTATGCTCAACCGAATCGATCTAAAATCCAAAGGCGGGTATCAGAAATTTTTATGGAAAATAAGCCAAAGCCACAGATACTGCTGTTAGGTGTATTTCATTTTGCTGGAGAAAAAATTGATACAAATACTACGCAAGCCGAGTTAAAGGTGGATATGCTTAGCGCGGATAGGCAGAAACAGATAAAAGGTCTTGTTGATCGGCTGGCTAAATTTAATCCAACAAAAATTGTTATTGAGRCTAGTCCACGCAGTGAGTTTTATTACGACTCCTTATATATCGCATACAGAAAAGGTAAGGTTATGATAGGGAAGGATATTGACCCTAGTAGTGAAGAGTTTCAACTGGCTTTTAGGCTTGCCAACATATTGAAATTAAAAAAACTCTACCCTGCAGATGCACAGCCTTTTCGATTCAGGTTAAGTAAAGCAGATTCCGTTTTAACTTACGAAAAGTATAAAGATCAATCCGATTCGTCGTTTATTTATTGGGACAAGCCTTATATAGAAC
>NZ_JBFTQI010000730.1:0-5058 GCF_056398925.1 Pedobacter sp. 01T416_2 | reverse complement strand
CTTCTGGTGCCCAATGGGTATAATCGGTTAAGCGGTATTGAATATCGCAGGTATCACGATATTTCCATTTTACGCCATCTTCAGATTCGGCAATGCCGATACGCGTGCCATGTACCCAACTTACACCATCGAGGTTTTTAACATTTGCCCTGCGGTTGGTATAAAACATAAACCACTTCTTTTCTCCTTTATTCCAGATCACCACCGGATCGGCAGCTCCATCATAAACAGGATCGCTGTACAATGGCTTGGGAACTAGCATTGTTTTGTTGCTTTTTTGAGCAAAAGCACATATAGAAAACAGTATCAAAAAGGCAAGGAGGAGTTTTTTCATCTCAAATTGATCATTATTGGACCGTTTCTATACCATTGGGATAAAAACGCCATTAATAAAAAGGAAATATTTGGTTAAATAGTTTAAACGAGTTTAGCGTTTAAAATTGAGAGGGCCGTCCTGTTCTATCCTGTAGAAAATGGGCAGAATGCCTATAAATGTCTTTAAACGCTTTTCAAACGTTTGAAATAATGCTTTATCCGATATTGCGAGGTGGTAACAAAAGCAATACAATTTAACGGAGCCCAATATACGATGAAGGAAGTAATAGTATAGACCATATTATTTATTTTATTTGGTTTTTTGTACGTTATGATGTACATTTGATTGTACAAATTTGATAAATATGAAAGCAGTAACCATTTCTTCTCTGAGAACAAATATGAAAGGCTATTTCGATGAGGTAAGTGCTACAGAGGACGTTTTGATTGTTCCAAGAAATAATAATGAAGATGATGCTATTGTAGTGATTTCAATTAAAGAATATAATGCACTTACCGAAACTGCACATTTAATGTCGACAGAAGCAAATCGCAAAAGATTAGATAAATCTATAGAGAGTTTGAAAAACGGTAGAATGAGGCAATTTTCTGTAGAAGACGAAAGGTCAGTTGAGCTTTAAGCAATGAATATATTATTTACTGAAGAAGCCTGGGAGGATTTTGAATATTGGATGGATAATGATGACGAAGCAGAAAGAAAAATTAGGGCACTCCTGAAAGATATAACAAGAACACCATTTCATGGTTTAGGAAAACCTGAAGCTTTAAAGCATAATTTAAAAGGCTTTTGGTCACGGCGGATTACCGGGGAGCATCGTTTGGTTTATCAAATATCGGGTACCAAAGGCAAAGATCAACAATGTGCCATTATTCAATGCCGGTTTCACTACAATAAATAGTAATATCCAAACAAAAAAGAGCAATAAACCCGAAAGTAAATTGCTCTTTTTTAAAGGCTTAATTGGCTTACCAACCAGGGTTTTGCATGGCCTGTTTTTGTTCAGGTGTTAATGCTGCCCCCCCGTTCTTAATCACATCTAAGAAACTTTGAGGAATCGGGCGCAGGTAATGTTTGCTTTCTGATGGTTTTGCTTCATCGTTAAAGGCAGCTGTTCTTGCAACCAATGTTTTGGTGCGTGCCAAATCTTCCCAGCGTAATAACTCGCCCATTAGCTCTCTCGAGCGTTCGTTTAAAATAAAAGCTGTAAACTTATTTTCCTGTGAGGTAGCACCAATTTTATCATAAAACTCTTTATTGGAGTTAAATATATCAGCCTCACTATTTAAGTGCATACTGGTTAGCGTGGTGGCTGTTGTGGCAGTGATGTTATTTGATTCGAAGTAGCTGTTTTTATCAGAGTATGAAACAAATGGCGCTGTGTTTGCAGCAGCATTGTTTTTATACGACGCACCACCATCTACGTATGCTGATCTGTCTTCTCCTTCTTTATAAGCAGCACGATCTCTAACTTTATTTAGATATGGAATGGCCTGCGCAAACTGGCCCATTCGTCCGTAAGCTTCAGCCGCAATTAAATAGGTTTCTGCAAGTCGTGCTAAAATTCCATCACGTTGACCAAATTGTGAGGCTACAGCATTTCTTGAACCATCCATAAATTTAGATAAAGCAACAAACTGACTTACACCATAATTTCCATGCCCACCCAAATAACTTTGCGGTTGGCCAGCAAAATACCTTACATACATACTTGGTTTGCGGCGGCCGATATCGGTGGGAAGTGCAGGGTTTGCATTTGCAACGGCAGGTGTATACCTGGTATTCGTTTACACGGTCGAAAACATCCAAGGCATAATCTGTAGATCTTAAACGCTGGAATTCACGATCGCCAGGGATATCGCGTTGCATACCTGGTAAATTTTGGTAAATAGAGGGATAATACAAATGTACTTGATTCCCATAACGCCCCTGAGTAGCTGTATTGCCAGAAAACTGTGCGGCTAATATGATTTCTTTGTTGGTTTCGTTCGCGCCATCAATGGTGGTGAAATTCCATAAATCGCTAAAGTTGGTAGCCAGGGTATGCTGACCGCTGTTAATCACCAGGTCGGCATATTTTACTGCATTTTGTAAATCAGCAGTTTTGGTATCGCTATTCCATGCATTGTTTATTTCGCTTGCACGGAATAAATATGCCTTTGCCAAAAAGTGAGCAGCTGCCCATTTGGTAATCCGCCCGGTTTCTGTTACTGTAGCTGGCAAAAAGTTATAAGCCTGTGTAAAATCTTGAATCACTTGCTCATATACCTCTTTTGCACTATTCCTTGTAAATTCTTCCTGAATTAAATCCTGTGCTTCTAACCTCAACGGAACGCCACCATACTGTTTTACCAGTTTAAAATAATCGAAAGCACGCATAAAATAACCTTCGCCCAGGCGTGTGTTTTTACTTGCACCCTGATAATACAACGGCACGTTTTTGATAAGGATATTGGCCGAATTTATGTTTTCGTACATATTGTCCCATACACTGGCCACATCCGAATTAAGGGAATTTAAACTGGCGTCGTAAGAGTTCCACATTTGTTCGGTTCTATCTCCACCAACGGTAAATTCATCCACTCCATAGTTGGATGTAGTGTATGCCCAGGTATAATTAAAATGAAATTTTAAACTTTGGTACATGCCTATGGTTAAACCGTCGAGGCCATCAGTTGTGATAAAATCTGCAGTGGTACGGGCATTAACAACTTCTTCATCTAAGAAGCTTTTTTTGCAAGAAGTAGGGAAAATCATCAATCCTCCTAATATTGCAGCACCCGATAATATATTTATAATCTTTTTCATGATCAATTTCTTTAAATAGCGGTTAAGGATTACAGACTAACATTAACACCAAATACTACACCTCTGTTAAAAGTTGAGGTAACGGAATTATTGGATGAGATACCTGAATCAGGATCAACCCAACCAACATTAGAGTAGATTAAACCCGGATTAATGGCCTGCGCATATACCCTTAATTTAGATAATGATAATTTTTTAGCAATTTTTTCCGGGAAATAATAGCCCAATGAGATATTCCTGATTTTTACGAAAGATCCGTCCTGGTAGTTCATAGCACTTCTGTAAGGGTCGCCGGCTGCACTTCCATAATTTGGTGCAGGATAATCGTTTGTTGGATTGGTTGGTGTCCAATAATCAACCAAACGTTGGGCAAAACGGCCTTGAAGTGATTCTGCACCCGTGGCAATTAAGAAATTATATCTTGCAATAATAAAAATAGAAAGGTCGAAGTTTTTATAATTAAAGGTATTGGTAATCCCGCTTGTCCAGCTTGGCGTGTAACTTCCTCTTATCATTCTATCGTTATTGGCATCAATTTTATAATCGTTATTTAAGTCCCTAACCCGAATGCTGCCTGGTTTAAAAGCGCTTGCTGCTGGCAGGTTAGCATTAAATTTTGCCATTTCAGCTAAGTCTTCAGGCGTATTCTGCCAGATGCCATCTTTTACAAAATCGTAGGCTACTCTAACCCTTTGACCGATGAACAATAAACTACCAATCACATCGCCGTTGGCCAGTTTAACCACTTTATCTTTACTTGCCGAAAAGCTTAGGGTTGTAGACCAGCTAAAATCTTTGTTTTTTAAGTTTACAGTGTTCAGGGTAATGTCGATACCTTTATTATGGGTTTCTCCAATGTTGTCGAAAGATGAAGTATAACCATTTATCGAAGAGATATCTTTTTGCAATAACAGGTCGGTGGTATTAGATTTATATAAGTCTATGGAACCGCCAACTCTGCCTTTAACTAAGCTAAAATCAAGACCAAGGTTATATTGTAAGGTATGCTCCCATCCAAGCGCCTTGTTTGGTAAGGTAGGCGGACTGGCCAGTGATGCATCTGATGCTACATATCCGGTTTGTACCGAACCGCCATAAGTATAAGTTAAGGGCTGTAATTTACCTAAAGTTGTTCCATAAGAAATGGCTGAATTACCTACACTACCCACACCTAAGCGAAGTTTCAGTTGATCGATCCATTTGATATTTTTCATAAAATCTTCCTGATCTACACGCCACGCAATTGCAGTAGAAKGGAAAAAGTCCCATTTGTTGCCTTCAGCTAATTGCGATGCACCATCCCAACGGGCAGACGCTGTTAACAGGTATTTGCTATTAAAGCCGTAATTAACCCTGGCCATGTAAGATACTAGAGTGTTTCTACTCAAATCGGTACTAAAAGCATCCAGGCTCGGAATATTTGCACCGCCTAGGCCATACCAGAGTGGGTTACTTAAAGGGATTTTAGTTCCCGTCATTGATGAACTCTCTTCTTTAAAGAGCGATGAACTCTGCAATAAAGTAACGCCAAAGTTGTGTTTTTTTATTGTTTTATCGTAATAAACCAAGTGATCTAGCGTATAGGCAAATCTGTTGTTTTGGTTAAGCTGAGCATAATTGGTAGAACCTGATTCGCCCGCGCCACGATTGATTGATTTTGCATCCTGATATCTTCCGTTATAGTTATTATAAAAATCAGGACCGAAGTTAATACGGTACTTTAATCCTTTTAAAAGGCTTACTTCAGCATAGAAAGAGCCGATTGTTCTTAACACTTTACGTAAATTGATATTGTATTGATCTTCACCCACTGGATTTTGAATATTGATATCGGCACCAGGTAAATTAATCCTGTTACCATTTACATCAAAAGGTACAGCAACAGGAAGCATGCCAAGTGCTGCACCATATAAACC
>NZ_JBFTQI010000729.1:0-2942 GCF_056398925.1 Pedobacter sp. 01T416_2 | reverse complement strand
CAGTATCAATTTTCGAAAATTCTTTTGTTCCTTTAAAATAATTTCCTTCTCTAATATTTACACCACTTGGTATTAAACTCCAATCCAATTCTAAGAGGCTTTGTCCGGTCTTAGTATTGTGTAAATAAACGGCAAACATATCTCTAGTATTTGCCTCAACATTTACATTTTTTTCTGAGTTCGGGATTGGTTTTAGATTCGTAACAACTAATTCACCTTTTGTTAGTATTTCCCTAATTATTGTGCTATCCAATTGATCAATTTTCCCAGATGAATTCTCTGGCAGCAAGTCCACAAATCCGTAATCTTTTGTAAAGGCCATGGTTGAAATGCATAGTATTCCTGCAGTAATGGGCAGTACCAGTAGCAGCTTGAGCCTTGCCCAATGTGCCGATTTCTTTTGATTTAGCATGTTAATTCGCTTTTTTAATATTGATGAACTGAATATTTGGTTAGTTAGGGTTAGGTTTTGGATACCCGTTGAATTTTGAATCAAAAACATCGCATAATGATATTTTTCTACATCGCATTTCGTTGTTTCTTCATCGGCCAGGTACTCATGGATTAACTTGATATCTTTTTTAACGAGATAAACGATTGGGTTAAACCAGTTGATGATCTGGATGATTTCGAATAACAGCACATCCAGACTATGTTTTTGTTTAATGTGTACCAGCTCGTGTTTGAGTATGGTGTTTTTTTCCGCTAATTGCGGATCTAAAAAGAGGAGGTTGAAGAATGAAAAAGCTATTTTGGAATCCTTTAAATCAATTAGTGTCACTCCATTATCCAATTTAACAGAAGGTAGTTTACGCATGCTGATAATTTTGGATAAATTAAAAAGCATTTTAAGTAGAAATGCAATGGTTGCCAGACTATAAATCGCAATAATCGCATTGTCCATAGTGAAGATACTGGGTTGATAAGTTTCCAGTGGCAGGTTTTGAGTCATCATTACCTGGCTAACAACCGTTTCGGTAGTGGGTGCTATCGCAATCTGTTCGATTACAGGTGCTTTTAAGAAACCCAGCTGAAAAAATGGAAGAA
This sequence comes from Pedobacter sp. 01T416_2, assembly GCF_056398925.1. Classification (NCBI taxonomy): domain Bacteria; kingdom Pseudomonadati; phylum Bacteroidota; class Sphingobacteriia; order Sphingobacteriales; family Sphingobacteriaceae; genus Pedobacter; species Pedobacter sp. 01T416_2. The sequence goes on along the minus strand of NZ_JBFTQI010000729.1, from coordinate 1,895 downwards.
GGAAAGCCAGTATTGAGCCAACAATCAAATAACTTCTATTTAAGCCATAAAAGGTTTCCTTGTGGAGGAATAATCTATAAAAGCCATAAAATAAGGCGAAATATAGATTTGCTTCGAGTAAATAATATAACCAGCTCATTACTTATCTTTTTTAAGTTTCTCTGCCAATTGGATAATTTCATTGAGTTCTTCAGTACTCATACTTTTTTCTTTCACCAGGAAAGAAACCAGACTCTCGTAAGAGTTTTCGAAATAGTTGCTCATTACCTTATCTAATGCAAAGCGTTTATAATCAGTTTCTTTTATAATGGGGAAGTAGATATGCGTATTGCCGATAGCTTTATGATCAACAAAGCCTTTAGTTTCTAAAACCCTAATTACGGTCGAAACCGTGTTGTAAGCAGGTTTGGGTTCGTTCATTTTTTCGATAACGTCTTTTACTAAGGCTTCACCCATCTCCCAAAGGATGAGCATAATCTGTTCTTCTGCTTTTGTGAGTTCTTTTATCATCGCAACTATTTTTATAGTTTGGTTAATTGAAGTTACGACTATAAAAATAGTTTTCAAACTATTTTTATAGTTTTATTTGTAATCATTTGATAAACAGCTAAATAATTTTGTTTTAAGGCATATATCCCCTTTAGACACTTCACCGTTTTTTGTGATAAAACATGCGTTTAAGTGAATGTTATTTGATAATTTTGCTGAAATCAATATGTTTACAACTAAATAATTATATAATACCACAGAGAATACTATAATTAATCATATTTAAAACAGAAGCGTTAGCTTTTATTCTTGCTCTTAAAATCTGGAAAATTAACAAGTGCAACAAGAATAGAGTTTCAATGCCTCATGCTACAAGCGTGTGGACTGGACTTTATTTGTTGCATGGCTTTTCCAGAGCCTTAAGGGCGAATGAGACTACAGTTCCACGCTTCTTTATTTAGAAGCCTATAGGAACTAAGGGCATTCATATTCAAATGAAAATTAATGAAAGGGTTAAAACGTGGGTAAAAGTTACGTTAGGCACTTTATTGTTCCCTGCAATGTGTTTTTTAATATTCTTCATAGGAAGAAATGATAAAAAGACAGAAGATGTTGTTATAACACCTAGATTAATGAACGGAATAGATACCATAAGGGCAAATGATAGCTTGTATGTAATATCGTTTGCAATCAAAAAAGTAATACCTGATACAATAGATAATGAAAGTCAGGATAAATACGGTTATGAGTAACATTAAATTACATAGAAAGCATTATATCCTAGGTGGTGTGGTGCTATTGTTGTTATTAACTAACCCATCAGATAAGGCGTTAAAATCCCATTTAGATAACCCTAACGGTAGGATAGTGAAATACTTTAACGGTTTGATATTCWCAGTTTATTATAAGAAAAGAACAGGCACTTATGGAGGGGAGAATGGCAAAGAGTATTACTTAGGCATTTTAGGTAATTTCATCAATATAACAAGGGACTAATTATGTCTAAGAAACTAACCGAATTAGCTGATAGTATATCAAATGAGTTCTTATCAGAGTTTGAAGATGATATAAGCTTCACTAAGCCCGATATTGAGGCAATCATATTACTTGCTGTTGTAAAGTCTTACGAAGCGTTTATAAAAGATAAATAACGAGCAAAAATAGCTAATAATAAATAGTAAAACATTCAAAGTTCTTCATCTTTTTATATAAATATCTTACTTTTTATCTTGTTTTTTATGTGATCTTAAATCATTAATAGCTATTAAAAACCCTATTTAATTACGTTTGAATGGGGTTTTTTCGTAAATATTCATTTTAATTTGTTTTTATCATTTATTTCTTCTTAAATTTGAAGTGCAATACTTAAAAGAAATAACAATGAATTTCGTCAACACTATTAAAGA
>NZ_JBFTQI010000728.1:0-2944 GCF_056398925.1 Pedobacter sp. 01T416_2 | reverse complement strand
GTAATATACCGGGGTTAGATTTTGATTTATCTAAATACGCTTTAGGTATTGGTTTGGTTATAGTAGGTGGGTTTTTAATCTTCAGACCAAAGGATGCTTTTGTGTTTAAGAAAAAACCTAAAGATAAGTATAAAGCCGATTTTGATTTTGACGCAGCTGCCGATCAGAAGACCACAAATAATAATGATGTTATTGATGTAATGGCCGTTTTTGGGGGAAGTAACCAAACGGTCTACTCTAAAAACTTTCAGGGCGGCGATATTACGGCTGTATTTGGAGGAGCAGATATTGTAATGACTCAGGCTGATTTTCCTGAAACGGTATCGCTTGATGTAACGGCAGTTTTTGGAGGAATTAAATTAATTGTACCACAAAACTGGGCAATAAAATCGAATGTAACGGCATTATTTGGTAGCGTTGAAGATAAAAGATCACATGTAATGCCGGTAGCAGAGATGAAAAAAACATTGATTTTAGATGGGACAGCTTTATTTGGAGGGATCGAAATTAAAAGTTTCTAAACATTTATTATAAAACATCGCCTATGAAATGGTTTGCAGTAAATTGTATCTATCAGGTAATTTGTGGTGAGGGAAAACATACGCCCCAGTTTAATGAACAAACGCGTTTAATCCAGGCAGAGGGGATTGCGCAGGCTTTAGATAAAGCCAAATTAAATGCTATACATTTTAACCCATCTTTTAATAATTGTAATGGCGATAAAGTAGTATGGAAGTTTTTAGGTGTAGGTGGGATATCGGCAGTGGAAGAACTTGCTGATGGTGTAGAAGTAAGTTCCAGGATTGTTGAACCAAAATCGGTTGCGCAATACCTGGAAAAGCTAGCGCACCGCAATAAATCATTAACTAATCAAAACCATTTTGACAACTAGACCTTTATCCGTTCCGCAAATACAGAAAATATCGCTTACCATTGCAATAGTGTGGACTGTTTTGTGTGGTGCAGGATTACATTATATAGTTAATTTTTCCTGGTGGATATCGATAACCGACAGCTTAACCAATAATTTTTTATTGGCTTTGGCCTGCATTGGCATCAGTAACATGCTTGGGTATTACCAGCCAAAAAATGAGCGGATACTGTACGTACTGATTATCACGCTCGCGCTTACTTTTGTGATTATTTTTGCATCAAAATATGTGGTGCTCTATATATTTTCTGATTATAAGGAGTATAAAGATTTTTACAATTTCTCTTTTGCCTTTAGGGGTTTAATTTCTTTTATGTGTTTAGTCTGGTGTGCTTTGGCTAATATTTTATGGTATAGATTAGAGGAGCAATCAGAAACACACGAAAGGCTATCGGCAGCTAAAAGTTTGGCCAAAGAGGCCGAGTTAAATAAGTTAAGACATCAATTACAGCCGCATTTTCTTTTCAATAGCTTAAACTCGGTATTTGCACTTACCATGGTTAATCCGAAGGAGGCAGGCGTAATGATAATGAAATTAGCTTCTTTTCTTCGCGGAACCCTAAAACGTGATGACGAATTGTGGGTTTCTGTAGAAGAAGAAATGGAGTATATTCAATTGTATCTTGATATTGAAAAGGTGAGGTTTAGCCACAGGTTAAATATCGAAGTTAATGTGGCTGAAGATACTTTAAACCTTTGTTTGCCAGGTACTTTATTGCAGCCCATTGTAGAGAATGCTATTAAATTCGGACTTTATAATACCTCGGCAGGCATTACCATCAAGATAGATGTTACTGTTGAGTATAATATTTTGCAGATCCGGGTACAAAATCCTTTTGATCCCGAAATGAAGGCTGCCGGAGGAACAGGATTTGGTTTAAGTGCCATTAAACGCAGGTTATATCTGTTATTTGCGAATACCCATCTGTTGCAAACCGATATTGAGGCAAATAATTTATATATTACCACCCTAAAAATTCCACAAAAAAATGATCAGAACAATACTAATTGACGATGAGCCTTTAGCAAGAGATATTGTAAAATATTACCTTTCAGATCATGCAGAAATAGAGATTGTAGCCGAATGTGGTGATGGGTTCGAAGGTTTAAAAGCCATTACCCTGCATAAGCCTGATTTAATTTTTCTGGATATCCAAATGCCTAAAATAAGCGGTTTCGAAATGCTCGAGCTGGTTGAAGATAAACCTGCGGTAATTTTTACTACAGCTTTTGATGAATATGCCATTAAAGCTTTTGAGGTTAATGCAGTAGATTATTTGCTTAAACCCATCGATAAATCGCGCTTTGATGCAGCCATTAAAAAACTGCCTAACAAATTAAATCAAACCGAAAATACGGAGGCTGTTTTGGATGCGGCAGCTTTAAGTCCGGCCCAAAACAATAGGGTAGTGGTTAAAAAAGATGGCGTAATTAAAATTATTCCCGTTGCCGATATCAACTACTTAGAGGCTGATGATGATTATGTAAAATTAAGTACTGTTGACGGTGCTTTCTATAAGAACAAAACGATGGCTTATTTCGAACAAACGCTCGACGTGAGCCAGTTTATTCGTATCCATAGGTCTTATATCATTAACCTGGCCCAGGTGACCAAAATAGAGCTAAAAGAGAAAGATAGTTATGTAGTGCTGTTAAAGTCTGATATCTGGCTGCCGGTAAGCAAAACCGGCTATGTGAAATTGAAGGCTGCGTTGGGTTTGTAATTTACCCTTCGAATGAATCTATCGGTTGGTGTCTCACCGACCGAAATGAAATATTACCGAGTTTTTTGTTGGTCGATAACATACCGACCGATAGGGAAGATGAAAATCTTTTTTGGAAAGCAATTGAGTGCTAAAATTATTGTTAGCCCTGCTTTCCGTTACAATCTTTTTGCCCTTCGACTACGCGCTCCGTAGGAGTCCTTTGGACAGGGTGACAAAAAGGATTTCCACTCCCAATCAGGTTTGTTCTACGGCTGTCGTTGCTGCTATTTGGGCATCTCCCTTCTAC
>NZ_JBFTQI010000727.1:0-2944 GCF_056398925.1 Pedobacter sp. 01T416_2 | reverse complement strand
TGTTTGTATCGCACACCATCGATTTTAAATATGACAGACCACACGTTCTGAAAAAATACGCTCAAAAATTAGGTGTAGACGGACCAAAATGGCAGTTTCTTTATGGAAGTAAAGACAGCGTATATACACTGGCAGAAAAGAACTATTTAGTGGCTGTTGGCGAAGATAGTACTGCTAAAGATGGGTATATCCATCAAGGATATCTGGTTTTAATCGATAAAGACAGACGGATCCGCGGTGCTTATGATGGCACTAAAGAAGAGCAGGTAGAACAATTAAAAAAGGATATCCCGGTTTTATTGGCTGAGTACAAAAAGTAAAATTATTAGCCACGGAGACACGGATCTACACGGAATAAAAAGAATTTATCTCCAATGATTTGCTCTATAACCAAACTAGTTTTTACCACAGATATACAGGATAAACACAGATAATAACTAAATCTGTGTTTATCTTTAGTTATCTGTGGTTAATATTAACAAAACATCAATGCGCAAGTACATTATCAATTCAATCTTTTTCCTTTTCATTATAGGCATCATCTTATCTTGCCAAAACCAGGAAACAATCGATCTGCAGAATTACATGTCGAACGGAAAAGATATTTATAAAGCCAAGTGCCAGAATTGTCATGGCGAAAATGGCGAAGGATTGGGTGAGCTCGCACCTCCATTAACTGATTCGGTATTTTTAAAAACAAACAAAAACCGCTTAGCTTGTTTTATCAAAAACGGGGCAAACGAATCTTTGATCGTCCATGGAAAAGAATACAAAGAAAAAATGCCCGCTTTCCCTGAACTGGCTGATATTGACGTAGCACAGGTAATGGTTTATATCACCAATTCGTTTGGCAATAAGCAGGGATTTGTACCCTATTCGCAGGTCTCAAAGGATTTGCAGAATTGTAAATAAATAATATTTTGTATATTTAAGGTATGACAACGATAACTCTACAAGTTCCAGATAGCTTAGGCGAACATGAGCACGATACGGTGCGCTTTATCGCTGCAAAGTTGTACGAATCTGGAAAACTATCATTAGGCCAAGCAGCAGCTATGGTTGGTTTATCAAAACATACTTTTGCAGAATTACTTTCTGATTATGGCGTTTCAATACTTAACTATCCCGTTTCAGAAATGTTAAGTGATGCAGAAAAAATATGAAATAGTAATCGCTGATACCAGTTGCTTCATTCTATTAGAAAAAATTGGGGAGCTGGGCCTTTTGAAATTACTTTTTTCAGAAATTATCACAACAGATACTATTGCTTCAGAATTTGGTTCACCTTTACCTCCTTGGATCCAAATTAGAACGCCTAAAAATATTACTTTTCAAAACTCATTAGATATTGATGCTGGCGAAGCAAGTGCTATTACTTTAGCACTAGAATCAGAAAGTTCGCTTCTTATTTTAGACGATAACAAAGGCAGGAAACTGGCTAGAAGACTAAATCTCCTTTTCACGGGCACATTGGGCATAATTTTAAAAGCAAAAAATGTCGGTATTATCCCTTCAATAAAACCTATTATTCAGAAAATACAAGAAACAAATTTTAGATTTTCTAAAAAGGTGCTAGATGAAATATATGCACTCGCAAATGAATAGTATTATCACGATTGTGATAATATGGATAAAAACCCCATCTTTACGCAAAATGCAGGTTATTCTATCGCTGTCTCGGGTAAAATCGAGAGAGAGGAAAGTCCGGGCAACGCAGGGCATCTCGCTTTCTAACGGAAAGGGGTTCAGGAATGAAAACCTGAATTACGGATTAGTGCAACAGAAAATATACCGTCCTGACTTTACRTCGGGATAAGGGTGAAAACGTGCGGTAAGAGCGCACGAGCATTACAGGCGACTGTAGTGGTTTGTAAACCCCGAGAGTTGAAAGACCAAATAGGCTAACGTATGTAGGGCTGCCCGTCCGATGTTAGTGGGTAGGTCGTTAGAGATAAACGGCAACGTTTATAGTGGATAAATGATAGAAATCCTGAGCAATCAGGAAACAGAACCCGGCTTATAGACCTGCATTTTTTTATTCACTTAATAAAATACTTTTTGTTTCGTCGAGTTTGGCCACTTCTGCTTCGCCCAAAACAGGAAACTTCAGATCCAGATTTTTTAATTTATCTTCAATAATTTCACTTATTGCCAATCGGGCAAACCATTTTTTATCGGCAGGTATGATGTGCCAAGGCGATTCTACTGTGCTTGTTTCGTTAATCGCGTCCTGGTAAGCTTCCATATACTTATCCCATAAAGCCCTTTCTTTAATATCGCCCGAAGAGAATTTCCAGTTTTTAGTAGGATCATCAATACGTTCTAAAAAGCGTTGTTTTTGTTCATCTCTGCTCACATTTAAAAAAAACTTCAAAATTACCGTTCCATTGGCCGTTAAATGTTCTTCAAAATTTCTGATACTCTTATAGCGCTGTTGCCAAAAGCTTTTATTGATCTTTTTTACATCATTAAGCCCTGGGATATTTTCGCTTAAAACATATTCGGGATGCACCTTACAAACCAAAACGTTTTCATAATGCGAACGGTTATGAATACCTATCCTGCCACGTTCTGGCAAAGCTTTATAATGTCTCCACAAAAAATCATGTTCATATTCTTCTGACGTTGGCACTTTAAAAGTATAAACCTGGCATCCCTGTGGATTTAGTCCACTCATTACATGTTCGATTGCACTGTCTTTCCCTGCAGCATCCATTGCCTGAAAAATAATCAGAACGGAATGTTTTCCAGATGCATATAATTTCTCCTGTAAATGATTGAGTTCTATTTTCGAATTCACCAATGCATCTTTAGCTTTTTCTTTATTATAACCGCCAGTATAATCTGTTTTGTGATTTTTTAAAGAAAATTTCTTATTGCCTTGTACAATTAATCCTTTAAATTCGTTTTTCATAATCATGTATTGGTTTTAGATAAATCGATG
>NZ_JBFTQI010000726.1:0-2953 GCF_056398925.1 Pedobacter sp. 01T416_2 | reverse complement strand
CCGGCAGTAGTTGTCGATCTGATGAGCACTCTGTTTACCCCATTTTCTACTGGCAGGTCTTTAGCCAAAATATAATTATCTGGCCCCTGGGCTAAGCCTCCACGCCATTCGGCTGGGCCATCTAAACTAAATTTGATCATATTTGAAGCCGTAGGGCAACGGTTTCCATCCTGATCTGTTACTTCAACCTGTACCAATACCACATCGGCACCATCAGCCTTAAAACCGCTTGGGTTTTTCATTGCAGTAAGTTTTAATCCTACTGGTTTGCCTGCCGTTTTTAATTGTGTTTCTGCCAGTTTTTTTCCTGCTGAAGAATAAGAAATAGCCTTTATTGTGCCTGACTGGTAAGTTATGTTTTTAAAAGTGAACAGAAAACCATTACTTTTTTCACCAAAACCAAGCGATTTATTGTTCAAGATCAGCTCTACCTTGTCGCCACTGGCCACCACATACACATTCTTCTTAACGCCAGCTTTGTAGTTCCAGTGCCCGATTAAGTGGATGCCAGTTTTTTTTGCATCAACCCAACCATCCCACATTACTTTGTGTGCAAAAAAGGCATCTTTAGGAATGCGCATCGCATCCACTTCGCCACTTCTGCGGTAGTTTTCTTCGCCGCGGTGGTGGGTATTCGAATCAGAAAATATAATGTTTACCCCACCAGAACTTACCCTGGTTCCTGTTCCGGGGCGTTCTTCGTAATATTCGTTCCAACGGATTACATCTTCAATGGCAAAAGAATCCTGGTTGCGGTTATAATCGCTGGCATCGGCATCTTTGTATTTCGGACCTGCGCCATTTACATGGAAGGGAGGGGAGAACTCATCCCAATACTTCCGTAGGGCTTCATCTCTCGAATATTCCATAGACCATACTGGTTTGGTTGCGCTTTTATTGATGTACAACATTTCGCCACCATATTCGGCTTCAGGGATATCAAGCATTTCTCTCGATCCGATTGCTCTGCCTCCATTTGGGTCGTAAAGATTTCTAATCTCTTTCATTTCCTGCATGTGCGCTGCACTGATCGATTCGTTTCCACATTCGTAAAAAACGATACTCGGGTTGTTGCGGTTGTAAATAATCGCATCTGTCATTACCGCTTTTCGCTGATCCCAACGGGTTCCGGTAACATCTTTTTCCGAATCTCCGGCAGGCATGGCTTGGATCAAACCTACACGGTCGCAAGATTCTATATCCTGTTTCCATGGCGTAATGTGCATCCAGCGTACCAAATTGGCATTACTTTCTACCATGAGTTGATTGCTGTAATCGCTTAGCCAGGGTGGTACTGATAAGCCGATTGCCGGCCACTCGTTACTGCTGCGTTGGGCATAACCCTTCATCATCAATACACGATCGTTCAAATAAACCATCCCGTTTTTAAATGCTGTTTTTCTAAATCCGGTTTTGGTGCTCAGCTCATCGATAGTCTTGCCTTCAGATTTTAATCTTGAAGTAACCGTGTATAAGTAGCCGTAGCCCCAGCTCCAAAAATTTAAGCCGGTTACCAATGCTTCGGCTTTTAAGGTCAACATATCACCAGCTTTAATATTGGTTTCTGCGGATTTAAAGGTTTTAACTATTTTTCCATCAAGGTCTTTAAGTTCTACCTCATAAACCAGTTTTTTATCTGTTTCACTTTCATTTTTGACCTGCGATTCAGAAACCACTAAAGCTGATTTACCTTTAATATTAAAAGCTTTAGCGTAACAGTAGTTACCAGTAGTTTTTAAAGTAGAATAAAGTGGAAGTGTTTGATATACATTACCGGTAACATGCAAGCGTACGTTTTTCGATATCCCCCCATAATTGGCATTAAAATTTTTATCGTTCCATTGGTAGCCAGAGTTGGTGGCTTTTTCTTTGTAGTTCCAGGCATTATCGATCCTAACCGCAATCACATTTTCTTTGTTCTGATTAATTAAGCTGCTAATGTCAAATCCAAAAGCCATCACGCCATTTTCATGCCGGCCAATAAATTTTCCGTTCAGGTAAAATTCACCCGCCTGCCTAATGCCCTCAAATTCAAGGAATATTTTATTGCTTTGGCTGGTTTCTGAAATGGTAAAATGCTTGCGGTACCAGGCAATACCAGTTGATAAATCTTCTATAGATTTTCTGAAGGCTTCATCTTCGTTCCAGGCATAAGGAAGGGTAATCGGTTTCCATGCCTTATCATCAAAATCGGTGCTTTCTGCACTAGGTAAATCACCTACAAAGAGTTTCCAGCCGGGATTAAAGTTGTAGGTTTTTCTTGGGGTAACTGGTTGTTGCGCTAAAGTGATAAAGGGCAGTAGCGCAACCATTAAGAAAAGGTAAATGTGCTTCATTATTTTTGGTTAGGACTTAATTTAATAGCTAAGGATTTATCACGGTTGCAGCTGATTTCACCATTGGCGTATTCTAATTCTGCCAGTTGAATCACACTTCTTCTGGTCGTGTAGTTATCGATTCCTTTATTTTCGGATGTTCGGCCAGGGTGGGTAAAGTAATAGATATAGGCTTTATCTCCATTCACTACCACATCGGCATGACCGCCCATTACACCATCATCGGTTCCTTTTCCGGGTGCCTGTAAAATGTTTTTGGGCTGGCGTTTCCAAGTGAGGAGATCGGTAGATGAATATATGCCTAGGCCGTTCCAGTTGTCTACTACCATCCAATAGGTGTTTTTCCAATAGAAGACTTTCGGACCTTCGCATCCTTTATCGCCAATTAATTTTTTGCCGCTATCTTCCCAATGGTATAGGTCTTTACTATCGGCATAATAGATGGATTTGCCAGCCATTTCATTGTTGTAATACATGCGCCATCCTTTGTTGTCAGGCAATTTAAATACACAGGCATCAATGCAACGATCGGAGGCAAGGTTCAGTTTGGATTCGAATTTCCAGTTGATGAGGTTTTTACTCGTAAGGTGAACAATGTACCTTGGGTGGCGCCAATC
>NZ_JBFTQI010000725.1:0-2956 GCF_056398925.1 Pedobacter sp. 01T416_2 | reverse complement strand
CAATTTGGCAGGACTTTATAGTTTGTTTGGTTTTGAAAAATCTTATTTAAAGGTAACTGAACCATATTCGGTTTTAATGGATACGTTTGCAGCACCTCCACTACCAATTTTACCAGTATATTTTTTGGTTTCATCATCTTTACTTACCAAACTTGATGTTACGTTTGAGCCATATTTAAAGCCGGCATACGAAGTAGAAACATTAAAATTGGCATTATAACGGTCGGCAAAGCCCAATCCAACGCTTACATATTCACCACCAAAGCTGAAGTTTTTACAAGCTGGAGTAATTTCGTTTACGCTAAGGCGGTTGTAATCCATATTGATGTTTGCATCACCATTAAGTGAGCCTAAAGTAACGTTCGAATATTCTGCTGTAACCGCAATTTTACCTGCTGATGCAATATTTAGATCGCCATAGGCCTGTTTAGCAACTGTATTGCCTTTAACTGTGTTGATGTTTACTTTGGCATATTCTGCATTTAAAAGCAGGTTCCCACCAATAGTGCCAACGGTTAAACCCTTACCGTATTGTACTTTAATATCGGCCGATTTCCTGATGGTATTGATGTTTACAGCAACATACTCGGCATCAAGTTGTAAAGTGCCCACAGCGCCAATGGTTACAGGACCATTGTATTCATGTTTTACCACCGCAGCATTCAGATCCTGGATATCGCATTTACCATATTGAACATTGATGTAGTTATTTACGTTGCTTAAATTGCCAGCAACCAGATTGCCATATTCTACCTTTAAAGAAGTTGGACCTGAAAAATTACCCAATTCAACATTGCCATATTCTTGTGAAACCGTTAATGGGTTTACTGCCGGCATATACACCACGTAATTTACTTTCACTTCCCTCCGCCAGGTGGTTACACCATTCTTCATCCCACGACCATAACGTCCGTTTCTGTCACCCATGTTCGTTCTGAAAGTAACTACATCACCGTTTTTAGCGGCATCAATACTCACACCATCTATCAGCTTCTGTACATCGCTGTCTGAGTTGCTATAAGCTTTAATATCTACATCAACACGCACTTCTTTTTTGTCCCAGGTTTTAATTACGATAGATCCATATTGGTTGTTTAAATTAACCTTATCGTTATTATCTACATTAAAACTCTTGCTAAAAGATTTAGAACGTTCGGCATCACTGCCTGCTTGTTTATACTTTGACGTGTTAACCATCGCCAGTGTTGAAGATTTCGCTGCACTTTCGACAATTACCTGCTCTGATGGACTATTTACCGCAACTTCTTGCGCATTGGTTTTTACGGCGATTAAAGCCATAAAGGCTAAAAATATTTTTATTGTTTTCATGTTGTTAATTGTTAAACATTTAATGGCTCAAAACCTGCCGGCCGGCAATAAGCAATTTAATGTGGTGAGCGTTCCCTAATTTGTATCATTATGTTGAATCAGGTATCAAGACCGATTGACTACTATTTATTACGCTTTCTACTTTAGGCGTTAATTTCTCTTAAATTAAATCTGGTTAACCCTTTTGTAATCATCAACCTGGTTAATAATTAATAATTGTTGTTTTAATAACTGCAGTTGTATTTCGCGGTTTTTAACCATGGCCTTTACCACAAAAGTTTGGTTGGGCGAGGTTGGCAGTTCTGCTTTTAATCTTTCGTAATCTTCATCAAGCTTTTTCAGATCGGCAGTAAATTTTTTATACAACTCTGGATTCGCAGAAGCGAAAATGGCCAAACTATCTCTTTTTTCGGTAATTAAACCTGCGAAGTGGACTTCTTTTTTTGCATATGAAGCACTAACGTCGGCTATTTCTAAATCTTTGTTTTGTAATTTTCCTACGTATAACCAGGCTAAACCGAAAACCACCACGATAGCTGCTGCTGCACTCATCCATAAATACAGCTTTACCGGCTTTTTTTTCTTCTTGTTGTCTAATTCCTGTTCAATCTTTGCCCAAAGTCCTGCCGATGGCTCCATTACATCGAAAGCTTTACGGTTCTCCTTTACGAAGGTTTCTAATCTATTATTCATCTCTCATCCCTTTCTGTTCTAAAATACTTTTTAACTTCTTTTTCGCCCTCATGTACTGTGTACGGCTTGTATTTTCACTTATTTTTAAAATGTGTGCAATTTCCTCATGGTCGTAACCCTCTAAAAGGTATAAGCTCAATACTACTCTATAGCCATCTGGCAATTCGGTAATGGCTGTCCTAATTTCATCAGCTTGCAACCGTACTTCACTGTCATCAAAACTATCCTCATCAGGCACTTCCGATAGCTCATCGGTACTTACAAACTCCATCTTACGTTTACGTAAATAATTGATGGATTTGTTGATCACGATCTGCTTTAACCAAAGTCCGAAAGTGGTTTCCTGCCTAAAATCTACAATTCTGGTAAAGGCATCCAAAAATGCTTCCTGTAAAACATCTTCTGCCTCTTCTTCGTAATTTAAAATGCGCAGCGCCACATTATACATGGCCTTTGCATACAGCTTGTACAATTCAAACTGTGCTGCGCGGCTGCCCTGCATGCATTTTTTTACTAGCTCTAGGTTCTTATCGATGTATACGGCTTCCAAAATTTCGAATATTCTGATTATAAGACATAAGGGATTTTAAAACGTTGCATCAAGGTAGAAAAAAAGTTTAGAAATAAGTTAATACAGTATTAAGATAGAATTAAATGCACTGTTATCCTCAGGAGCGAAGCACAAAATGATTTTTTCATTCCCGTAAAAAGTGTTTTTATATTGAATAGGAAATGAGCAGTTCTAAGCTTTTGGCTTTTTTAGTCCTGCTTTCTGATACGAGTTCCGATGAAGGATCGGAAGCTCTTCCCGATAATCAGGTTTATTTCACTTAGGCCTGTAGCTAGGAAAACAAACCGCGGTTAACTAAACCCGACAGCAGCGGTTCCGATCCTTCATCGGAATTAGCGAATGGCGGGGGCTACAGTACCTATG
>NZ_JBFTQI010000724.1:0-2958 GCF_056398925.1 Pedobacter sp. 01T416_2 | reverse complement strand
ATATTTTGCCGGATGCTTCCCTGTAATAGATTATCCAGCTGGCTTTGATTTCTTTTTAGGTTTTTTACTAAACGGTCGTAATCCTGAAGCGTAGCCTGCTTTTCTTTCCAGTCTGTTTCTGCGGTTTGGAATGCGTCCTGGATTTCTTCAGCATCCTCTAACATGAGCATACCCGATTCAAAGGCTGGTCGGGCAATATCCAGCGCCGGAGTCAGATCGAAATCACTTAGTGTAGACCACAGTGCATGGACGCTTAGGTAGTCTTTAAAGCTACTGGTGCTGATAATGAACCGCCGCAAAGATTTAAGGGCGGCGGTTTCGCTATCCAGGATTTTCATTTCACCCTGGAGGTCTTTGCTCATGCCCTCCAAGAGCAGTTTCAATGCGGAGATATCCTGAGCAGCAAACAGCTGTTTTTTAACATAGGTATGAACTGATTGACCTCACCTAGGGCTATCCAGAAACCGCCGTCGGTTTTTTGTAGCTGGGGATTGACCTTTAATAGCGAAGTGGGGTCTGGAATATATTGATCAAAGGCTTTCTGGGCGTGGACTATTGGCAGTTCTTTAAAAAACATCAAAAGGCTCTCTACTTCTAATGAATGGGCCTGGTAATTTTGAATGGCCCAATAACCTACAGAACCTTCATTATTGAGCTCCGAAAAATCCAGAAGTTGTTGCTTTTGTTGATATTGGCTCTCTTTACCGCCCGTATCGACAGCAATCGCGTCAAGTATCGAGCTTAGTTCTTCTAAATGGATATAAGTTTCAAGCAGACTGCTAAGTTTGTTTTTTTCCAGGCCTTGCTGAACTGACGAAATTAAAGTATAATTATATTTGTCCTCTTGATAACGGTTGTAAATTTCAAGCAGCTGGTCAGCCTGGCAATCATAGTCTTCAAGTAGTTTTGTAAAGGGCAACAGTGCGGCATGGGAACCAGCAGTTTTAAGGTAGGTTTCTTTCGCAGTGATTTCTTCCCGGTTGAATTTTTCGGTATTTGCCCCTACACTTAGTAATTCTAGTCTGAGGATTTCTTGTATGGCCTGCAAGTTCTCGCCTGCCTCTACAAAGTCTTTGCTACTTTCTTTAAAGCTATCCAAGCCCTCCTTCTGCATTTGTCTGGTAAAAGCACATTTTTTTATAAGGTATTCATATTGATCGGTATCAAAGCGGTCTTTAAGTTCTTTAAGGGATTTAATTGCCTGGTATTTCAGCGTTGCCTTTTCTATTTCATCACGGTTTTGAGCATGTTCCTTTAGGGTAAGTTGAAGTTCTTCTACTGCTTTTTTGTATTTATCTGTGATTTCTTTCGCTTTTTCATTACCGAAAAGAAAGCGTTTTAAGCTTGAGCTGTCACCGATGTCGAGCCCTTTGCCACGGGAAAAGGATTGGATAATCATCGCGTAATCTCTTAATATCTGGTTGCTTTGGCTCAAATCGAGGGAGAGGATTTGATGTTTGTATAAGTAGGCATGAAATTTCCGGCGTTGCGCGTAGCCATGGTAAACCAAACCTTTTTCCTCTAGTGACGCTTTGAACCATTCCAAGGTTGGGATCTGGTCGTTAACGTAAATATCGGATACGCTTAATGGGCGATTAATTGTACCTATGGCAGATTCATCCCAATCACTTTGGACGRTAAAAGAACGGCTTTGTCTGGAGGACGATTCCAGATAGGCCCCTAAAACCACATACTGGTTTAGGCTAAGTTCTATATTTACCAGTACATAGGCGATATCGGTACCGCGACCGCCGGCAGTCCTGAGCACCATGCCATCAACCTCGCGGTTCTCGGTGGAATCTGTACCCGAAGCAAAGGCTTCAGACCCGACAAACACCATTTGAAGTAAATCTGCAATCATGCTTTTTCCGCAGCCGCTGTCACCCACAAAATCTGTTCTGAACCCGTGGAACTGGTAGTCGAATTCTTGGTGCTGGCGGATGCCGAGTGTAGAGAGACTGTATAATCTAGGGTATTTTTTCATTTATTAATTTTTAAGAAGATCCTCTAAATTGTTGATGTAATCGCCATAGACTTTGTTCAAGCGGGCGAAAGCCGGCATAACATCGAAAAAATCTTCCTCCATCACCACCCAGCCCATCTTTTTGAATTCTTTTAAGGCATCAATAATGATCTCTTTTACTTTATCATTGCCCATGGTAGTGGCATTGCTCCTTCTTAGTTTTGCAAGTAGCCTATAAATATCTTCCATTAGTTCTTCATACTCTGTTAAGATCATCCGCTGTAGCTGTTGAACTGAGGTTAAGTCGAAGTTCCTGTCAATGAAAATAATTTTATAGAGCATAAAGCCAACAATGACATATTCGGGGCGGAGAAAATAGCGGTGATCGCCGTCAATAGTCCCCCTATCGGAGCCATTGAAATCTAGGAAATAATATCGCTCTGAACCCTCCCCACCAAAACTAAGGACCACTTTGTTGAATTTTAAGTAGTATTTCTCTAAACTGGCGAAATTCTTTTTAATGAAATAAAATTGCTGGTATTGGTGTTCCCTTTCCTGGAAATGCATGCCGTCTTTTAATTGCAGATCCAGTTTACCAAAAATATCCTCTACATCAGGATCCTGGTAAAATGTTAAGGGGCCTATTGCTGATAATTGATCTTCATTTCCCATAGTGTGCTCTGGTGTTGTGGATGTTTTATTTTTGTAGTCGATATGTTTAATACTAGCTTAAGATCACGTTCTGCACGCCTGATCAGGGTGTAGGCTACGTTTATAGCCAGTTCAAGTGCCCCTGATTCTATTTCTAAGATTTTGAAAAATAGGATGAAAACAAAACCTCTTCGGTAGAGGCCGCTTGGATAATCTCATCCATCCATGCATCAATCTTATTATACATGACTAGCTGGTTCTTTGCAACCCTTAGACCTTTTTCTTTTTCCTCTAGGTTTTCATCTGGTTTAATCCTAGGTTTTGGTTTGGTCGGAAATATATCC
>NZ_JBFTQI010000723.1:0-2959 GCF_056398925.1 Pedobacter sp. 01T416_2 | reverse complement strand
CCGCTCAAGGTGACCATCAAAAAAGGTAACAATCTTTTCCTACCTAAACCTGACATTCGCGGAAAGCCCGGAACCCGATCCTTTATCGGGTGAGGACTTGCAGCATTGGCAGGACTAACGTTTAATAGCAGCAATGCACCTGCTTTCCAAAAAAACAGAAAACTGGTTTAGTGATTTTTGTTTGCCCTTCGACTCCGCTCAGGATGACCGTAAGATTGAGTACGATCTTCCCTAATCTAAACCTGACATTCGCGGAAAGCCCGGAACCCGATCCTTTATCGGGTGAGGACTTGCAGCATTGGCAGGACTAACGTTTAATAGCAGCACTGTCCCTGCTTTTCAAAAAAAACTGCTAGTAATTTTTGTCGGCCCCTCGACTCCGCTCAGGGTGACAAAACGTGAGGAAATTTCCGTGTGTTCTGTGTTTCCGTGGCTAATAATAAGATGTGTATGCTGCGATTTTCTTTATAATCTTTGTGGTAAAAACCTATACGTAGAACTTCAGGTAAGTTTTAACGATGAGCCAAATGGCAAAAAAGATGATAACCACACCTGCGATTTTATTCAGTTTTTTAAGCGCGTCTTCTTTTATTTTATAACGGAGTTTACTCGAGTAGAAACTCTTTGCACCATCTATACTCAATTGGGTAGCCATGGCAATAAAAAAGCAGACTAGCTTTTCGTTCAGCATGTTATTCAATTTAACCGAGATGATCCCGCTTACAATAATCCAGAACATTAAGGTAGAGGGGGTAAGGATGCACATTAAAAAACCTTTTATTACATAGCCACGTTTACTTACTTTTTGAAGCGTTGAACTATTATAGTGCACCGTTATTTTAGAAACCAGGTAATATATACCTACGGCTAACAAGAATAGGCCCCCAATGGTGCCTACATATTTATCAAATTCTGCTTTATAATCAAAAAACTGGCTGCCAAAAAGAACCAGGCCAATTAAGACCACATCACTAATAATTACGCCAACAGCTAAAGAAAACCCAGCTTTGAAGCCCCTCTCTATGCTGGTTTTAATCATTGCAAAAAATACCGGCCCTGTTAAAAACGACGAAATAATCCCTGCTCCTATACCTAGTAATATGGCTTCAAACATGCATTGTATTGTTTATAATATGCGAATATGCAACTTTATACCTAAACATTTAACATTTATTTTTGTTGCATAGGTTGCATAAAATTTACTGGTTTTCATTWTTTTTTATTTATGTTTAGAGCCACTAAAACTAGATTTAAAAAATGAGTTCAGAACAAACACAAACCAAGTGGGGGCAGTTTATTCCTTTGGTTACGGTATTCTTTTTCTGGGGCTTTGTAGCCGCCAGTAATGATATTTTAATACCGGTATTTAAAAAAGCTTTTGATTTATCGCAAGCCGAAAGTCAATTGGTTTCATTGGCATTTTATATTGCTTATACAGTGGGTGCTTTAATTTATAACGGTATTTCTGTTATAATAGGACAAGATATTGTAAACAAATTGGGTTATAAAAATTCGCTTGCGCTTGGTCTGGTTATTTCGGCACTTGGAACCTTATTGTTTTATCCTGCAGCAAACATGCATTCGTTTCCTTTAATGCTTTCAGGCTTATTTATTGTGGCATTAGGTTTCTCCTTACAGCAGACTGTTGCAAATCCATTAGCTATTGCATTAGGGCCAATTAAAACAGGTTCGCAACGTTTAACGCTTGCCGGTGGTATTAATAACTTTGGTACAACCATTGGACCACTTATTGTAAGTTTCGCTATTTTTGGTTCTGCGGCAAATGCAACTACAAATATTAGTATAGAAAGCGTTAAAATTCCATATCTAATTTTGGGAGTTGCTTTTATTGCCGTTGCTGTTTTCTTAAAAATGTCATCGTTGCCTGATCGACCTGCTTTGGTTGAAGCTGTGGTTGAGGATACTAAATCGATTAAGGGATCTGCTTTGCAATATCCGCAATTGGTTTTGGGTATGATTGCCATATTTGTTTATGTGGGTGTTGAGGTATCTACCGCAAGTAATCTACCGGCTTATATGGAGAAAGATTTAGGCTTTGCCATTAAAGATATCGCACCTTATATCTCTTTATATTGGGCCAGTATGATGATCGGTCGTTGGACAGGTGCTGTTGAAGCTTTTACTGATAATATCAGCACACAAAAAGTATTACGTTTTATTGCACCATATTTAGCTTTTGGTATTTTCTTAGCTGTAAATGCTATAGCAAAACATGATCTTGCTCCATTTTATGTATACGGTTTGATTATATTGGTGTTAATTGCTGCTGATATGGCGAGTAAAGGTAACCCGGCCCGCATGTTGCTAATCTTTTCGGCAATAGGTATTACTGCGTTGTTAATCGGAATGTTTACTAAAGGAATGGTAAGTGTTTATGCCATTACCAGTGTAGGTTTATTCTGTAGCACTTTATGGCCTTGTATTTTTACCTTGGCAGTAAGCGGTTTAGGTAAACACACCAGTCAGGGAAGTAGCTTCTTAATTATGATGATTATGGGCGGTGGTATTATTAGTTGGGCACAAGGTGCTGTATCAGAATTTACAGGTATTCAATACAGTTATGTTGTAGGGATTATCTGTTTTGCTTACTTGGCATTCTATGCCTGGAAAGTAGCTGGAATATTAAGATCACAAGGAATAAACTTTGATCAAAAAATTTCTGGCGGACATTAATTTTTAATAAAGTAATTTTGCAGCCACAGAGATTTAGTTCTTTGTGGCTTTTTTGATTTTTATAATGGCAGATAAACCAAGTTTCGATTCGATATTTATGAACCTTGCCACCGATTTGGCAGCCCGTTCGCATTGCGTGCGTGCCCATGTAGGTGCAGTGTTAACAAAGGATACCCGTATTATTTCTATCGGCTACAATGGCCCACCAGCTGGTACCCACAATTGCGACGAGGAATGGCCTGAGCATGGCTGTGCGCGTGATAGT
>NZ_JBFTQI010000722.1:0-2980 GCF_056398925.1 Pedobacter sp. 01T416_2 | reverse complement strand
GGATAATTAAGCAAACACTCATCTACATCATTCACCCATAGGTTGATGTTATAAGGTTTATCTGTTTTTGTTCTAACAATTTTATCGGTTTCTATAATTTCTTCAGGACTTAAGGTATATGCGCCGAAGCTGCCCAAACCACCAGCGTTTGATACGGCTGCTAAAAGCTCAGGTGTTGAAAATCCACCTGCCATTGGGCCTAATAAAATCGGATATTCGATTTTTAAAAGTTCGGTTATTTTAGTTCTATTCCACATCCTAATAAATTTTTACGTTGGTTAGAAGTTTATTCACAATCACCCACCCGCTATCGGTTAGATTTAACGACAAAAGATCGTAATAATTAAAATCAAAAATAGGCAGATGAACTTTCGCAATTGCAATAGAATTGATAATTTCTATCGACAATATTTCCATGTGGAATGTTTCATTGAGCTCCTGCGGACTTTTGCGCTTACTTACCCCTTCTAAATATTCATCCAGTGTTTTAAAATATGGAAGGCCATTTACATCACCGGCCAATATAGACTGGGGGTGAAATATTTTTCTGAGCAATGCTGTGTCTCCATTAAAAACTCCCTTAAAATAAGATGACAGTACCTCTGCTATTGCATTTGCGTTTTCAGTGTAATTGTTCATGGTTTTAATTTTTAAGGTATGCCCGGGGTTAAGTATTCCCTTTGCATACCTGGTTCTTGTTTTAATTTTTATCCTTAGCCAATGTGATGCCCTGCTACATGGCCTCCGTCTAAATTGATGATTTCGCCCGTTACAAAATTACTTTCTGCCAGGTACAGGGCGAGTTGAGCTACATCTTCTGTTTCGCCAATACGGTTTAATAAATGTAAACCTGCAAACGCATCTGCATCACTAATGCCATTTTTGGCCTGTAACGGACTTCTAATAATCCCAGGAGCGATGCCATTTACCCGGATGTTGTTTTTGCCGAACTCTGCAGCCAATTGTTTGGTTAAAGCATGGATGCCACCTTTACTTGAAATGGGTGCTGTAGCAGGAAAACCTCCAATGGCATGATCTACCAATACAGTTCCGATGTTAATAATAGCACCACCATCTTGTTTCAACATCTGCGTGATGGCTGCCTGAGTAGTGAAAAATGTGCCTTTTAAATTGATGTTCAAAAATTTGTCCAGGTACGCTTCATCTACCTCTAAAAAAGGTTTTGGTTCAAAAATACCGGCATTATTTACCAGCACATCTACGGCACCAAAACGCGCTATGGCAGTTTCTACCAATCGTTTACCTGTGTTTATATTGCTGATATCGCCAGCTACCATCGCCAATTGGTGGTGCGATCCTAATTCGTTGAAAGCAGTAATTAAATYGTTCTCATTTGCAGCGTTGATCACCACATTGTGACCCTGTTTCAAAAATAAACCTGCAATGGCGCGACCAATGCCTGTTGATGCGCCTGTTATAATTACGGTTAGTGTTTTCATGTTTTTGATGATTATTTATTGTTTGCTGTTATCCCTTTTTCGCGCAATACCGATACCTGCTCGCCTGCATAGCCCCAATCATCCAATTCGATCTCTTGAATTACTACATGGGTAAGCTTTGGATCTTTATCCAATACTTCGGTAATCAATTTGGTTATTCCACTAATTAAAGTCTGTTTTTGTTCGCGGGTAACACCTTCGCGGGTTACTTCTATTTTTACGTATGGCATGGCTGTTCGATTAAATAGTTAATGATGCTGTTAATTTTACATCAAGTTCAAATTCATTGTAAATCAGGTTATCGCCAAGGTTGGTGAAAAAGTTACCTGATCTGAATTTCATGTTGTACTTGTTACGGTCGATAAAGATTTTACCAGAAGCTGTTAAGGTATTGCCATTAACCACAACATCTGCTGCAAAAATTACAGCATGTGTAATGCTTTTAATGGTTAAATCACCAGTAATTACTGTATTATCTTCATTGGTTTGATCAACAGCTGTAATGACAAATGTGGCCTCTGGGAACTGATCGGTTGCAAAAAAATCTTCAGAGAATAAATGTCCCGCGAATTGCGCATTGGTTGCAGGGTCAGTAACATCCAATATTACGATAGACGTGGTATCGATAATAAAGCTCCCGTTGCTGAGTTTACCATCGTTTAAGCTTAGTGAACCCGATTTAATCGTGATGGTTCCATTGTGTGCACCGGTAACTTTTTTACCAGTCCAGTTGATGTTGCTTTGAGCGCTTACAATTTCAAATTTTGTAGTTTCCATTTCTTTGTTTTATCAATCGTTAGTGATTTGACAACACAAAGTAAAGGAGGATTTTTACAGGGCTTAGGTGATGTACATCACATTCTGCAAACGTTATTTTTGTGCGTTGTAAAGTCTGCTCAGGGTTTCTCTGGAAACACCCAAATAGGCTGCGATTAAATGTTTAGGCACGAGATTATAGAGTTGAGGATACATGGCCAAAAGTTCCTCGTAGCGGGCTTTGGTATCGTTATTCATAAAAGATAACAGCCTTTTCTGCGAAGCCAGATAGCCCCTGTTTGTTCTCCAACGGAAAAAATGTTCAGCCTGATGAATTTCGCTGCAGATTTTTTCGCGGTCATCGTTAGAAAGACATAATACTTCTGCATCGCTAATACAATCTACGCTTATGGTTGCACGGGTATGGTTGTATAGGGCGCCATAATCTGAAGTCCACCAGGTAGGCATCGCAAACTGCAGGATATACATTTTGATTTCATCGTTGATAAAAAAAGCTTTTAAACAACCCGAGATCACAAAATATTCGTGATCTACCTTGTCTCCCTCGCTAATGATGGCCTRCCCTTTTTTAAAAGACTTTAACTTGAAATGGGAAAATAAATAATCGAACTCTTTGTCGGTTAAAGTAGCGGTTTTTAAAATATGCGCTTTTAGTGTTTCTTTAGGATCCATAGCTTGAAATAAAGGTAAGAATTATTGGGGTTAGTCGGAAGTTGAGGAGTCAGTAGTCCGAAGTCTGGAGT
>NZ_JBFTQI010000721.1:0-2985 GCF_056398925.1 Pedobacter sp. 01T416_2 | reverse complement strand
GATGAAGGATCAGATGGGCATGATGGACAAGCAGCAGCAAGTTCGTTACAGATAAAATTTTAAAGCCATTTCTTAACCGGAATGGCTTTTTTGTTTCAGCTCAATTTTGTTTATTGAAAATTGCAGCRTATAAATTGCTATTTTTATGGATAACTAACTTTTAAATATTCATGAAAAAAGTATCTTATTTACCCATACTGGCTTCCTTAGTCATTCTAGGTGCTTGCAATAACAAAAAAGATGCTGAAGAAGGCAATGAAAGCTTTTCGACAGCTAATCCTTTTTTTAAAGCAAGCGAACTTGCCTTTCAGGCGCCTGCCTTCGACAAAATTAAAACCGGCGATTTTAAACCTGCACTGGAAGAAGGAATGAAGCAGCAGATAAACGAAATCCAGAAAATCGCTGATCAGACTGATGCACCTAGCTTTGAAAATACCATTCTGGCCATCGAAAAAAGCGGACAATTGCTGAACCGGACAAGTATGGTTTTTAACCTGCTTACAGGTGCCAATACCAATCCCGAATTGCAAAAGGTTAAAGAAGAGGAAGCTCCTAAATTAACTGCAAACACCGATGCCATTTATTTAAATACCAAACTTTTTAACCGGGTAGCAATCCTTTATAAAAAGAAGGATCAGCTGAAACTGGATCCTGAATCGTTGCGCTTACTAGAGTCTTATTACCAAAAATTTGAATTGGCAGGAGCAAAGCTATCTGATGCTGACAAAGACAAGCTTAAAGAACTGAATAAAGAAGAAGCTACTTTGGGTGCAAAGTTTACCGCACAGTTACAGGCAGCGGGTAAAGGTTTAAAAAATACTACCCAACAGCCCGAATTGCAATCAATGGCCGATCGTGCCAAGCGAGAAGAACTTTTTAACAAATCATGGAACAGGGCTGAAAAAGGCGATGCAAATGATACCCGTAAAATAATTTCAAGAATTGCGCAGATCCGTTCTGCTCAGGCTGCATTGCTTGGCTTTAAAAATTATGCGGCTTGGAAATTACAAAATCAGATGGCTAAAACACCCGAAGCAGTTGAAGATTTTTTTAGTAAAGTTATTCCGGCTGCTACCGCTAAAGCAAAAAGTGAAGCGGCAGATATACAAGCTGTAATCGATCAGCAAAAAGGTGGCTTTAAATTAGCCCCCTGGGATTGGGACTATTATGCCGAACAAGTTCGCAAAGCAAAATTCGATTTAGATGAAAACGAGGTTAAGCCCTATTTCGAGTTAAATAAAGTACTCATCAATGGTGTTTTTTATGCTGCAACACAACTTTACGGCATTACTTTTAAAGAACGTAAAGATTTACCTGTTTACCAGGAAGATGTTCGTGTTTTTGATGTGATAGACAAAGACGGGAAACAGCTAGGTCTGTTTTATTGTGATTACTATAAGCGTGATAATAAGGATGGTGGCGCCTGGATGGATAATCTTGTTCCCCAATCTAAGCTATTCGGCACGATACCGGTTATTTATAATGTCTGCAATTTTACCAAACCCGAAACCGGAAAACCAGCATTAATTAGTTTTGATGATGTTACAACCATGTTCCATGAATTTGGACACGGTTTACATGGTCTGTTTGCCAACCAGCAATATCCCAGTCTTTCGGGTACAAGTGTAGCCCGCGATTATGTAGAATTTCCTTCCCAGTTTAATGAACATTGGGCTTCCGATCCAAAAATACTGAAGAATTATGCCCTTCACTATCAAACCGGAGCACAGATGCCACAGACTTTGTTAGATAAAATTAAAAAGGCGAGTTCGTTTAACCAGGGTTATATGTTTACTGAAGCATTGGCAGCAGCCGATCTGGATATGCAGTGGCACACGATTTCTCCGGGTTCACCATTAGAGGATGTTGACAAATTTGAAGCCGAGGCTTTAAAGAAAACCAATCTAAATTTATCGTATGTGCCGCCACGTTACCGCTCCAGCTATTTTCTGCATATCTGGAGTAATGGCTACGCCGCAGGTTATTACGCCTATAGCTGGACTTCTATGCTTGAAAATGATGCCTTTTCTTGGTTTCAGGAAAATGGGGGACTGACCAGGGCAAATGGTCAGCGTTTTAGGGATATGATTCTGTCCAAAGGAAATACCGAAGATCTTGGCAAAATGTTTTTTAATTTCAGGGGACATAATCCTGATATTAAACCAATGCTTAAAAAACGCGGATTGTTGTAAAACAAAATTATAGTACAAAGGACAGTTAACAATTGGCCTTTGTACTATAATCAATAACGGGTCGAGGATGGCGGTGCTGTAGTTATGGTACCATTTTTCTTTAAATTCCATCTCTGCCGATGAACCTTTCTTTACCCAAAAGAAACTGAATAGCCTTTTTTACATTACGGTTCACCGATTCTTCCGTTTTAAGGTTGGCAATATAACGTATAATTTCCTTCTGTAAATGGGGGGCAAGGCCATCAAATACATCCTTAGCTTGTTTATTTTCTACTAAAGCCTGTTCTAACTTAGGATTTATCCTTATTGTTCGTTCTTCAGCATCAAATTCAATTTCGAAGCTTGCAGTATCTCCAACATCTTTGCCTGCCGCTTTTCGCATCGGCGTATTCAGGTACAAACGCCAATCACCCGCATATTTTACCAAAGTTTGTTTAAACTCATGCCCATCGATTTTCATTGTTATTGGAAGCTGACCCTTGTCTTTTCCTGCTTGATGGAAAACATAGGTTAATACTTCTTCTGGTACAAATACAAAAGGATTAATGCCTATAATATTAATTTTGGCAAAAAATGCCCCGGGTTTTTTATTATCCATTAATTAAAGATATTGTCTTTGATTAAAACTCCATAATTTTTGGTCAATAAATCAGACGGTATGCGTTCTGTCTAACGCCATTCGCCAATCGCTCTTCGCAAAAAATCAAAACCAAACACTATTTTTCATTGTAGTTTATATAAAAATCTAATACTATGGCAACATCACAAGAAGGGAGTACCAACAATACTCAGG
>NZ_JBFTQI010000720.1:0-2992 GCF_056398925.1 Pedobacter sp. 01T416_2 | reverse complement strand
AATCTGGATATAAATCTTTTACAAGATGTTGTAGCCAATAACACCCTGTTATTTTCGGGGAGTTGCAAGGTCAACATGCCGTATGCCGTCCGCAAATTTTCAGGTTCCGGTATTTTATAATGACTTCTGTCGGGGTAGGTACCCCAATCTTCGGGTTTGCCCAGCGTGCCGCCTATCTGTCCCAGTTTTTGAAAAGCTTCTCCATAAATTTTGGTAGTATCGGCCAATTGATGTTGTAGATCGAATACCACTACTTCTTTTACCTGTACGGCTTTAGCTGAAGTATTTTTAACTGAAAGTGCACATAAATCGCTACTCCATTTCCTGCCTACTATGAGTGCCTCTGCCGCAGCGCCATTAGTTAGGATAACTTTGGCTGGTGCATCTTTTAAACGCTGTACAAATCCGTCTGCCAATCCGTTGTTATCAACACTACATGACAGACTAATTACCCCTAAAGCAGTGAAAAGCATGAGGCTTACCAGGTATTTTTTCATTCGGTAATAATTTAATTTTTTATTGCAAAATACGATTTAATCCAAATATTTTATTCAACCCGCACCCCATGTATTGCTATTTACAGGTATTGTAAATCAATTAATGCAAGTGGCCGTTCAATTTGTGTGGTAATAGATCACGCAACTACACTTAAAACCCTCTAGGCATACATATTTTGATAAATCTTCAAAGAAGGGTACTTCAAAATCTGCAAGTGGTACTTAATATCCCCCTGCAATATCTCTGTTTAAGCTGATAGTAGTTTTTCTTTCTCCGTTGACAATTGAATATAGTTTCCATTTATTATTATCAACCTGTTCCAGTTGCCAGCTATTTGCAGGGTCTGCCAGCTGCATTTTTACACTTCTGGGAAAGGCATTGGCAGCTCTTGCATTTTCCCAGGTTCTTATTACTTTAAAAATAACATCTTTCTGCGGGCAGCTTTCAACATCCTTTTGATTTACTTTTAAACTGTATGTCGTACCAACCCCCACTGAAATCGCCTGTATATGCTCATACTCTTCAACCTTAGATTTAGCGTTGATCGGGAAGTTGCCGCCCATGCCCACCGGGAAATAATTAGCATAACATACATCGCGAAGATCTTTTCCCTGGCTAGTCGTACTGCCCCATTCGCGGGTTTCAGCGTCGTATAGATTTTTCCCGCCACCAACATTCCAGATGCTCTGATAATGCCATGACCCTTCGGATAAGGTAGCACCCGTGAAACGGATGTAAGGAACACCCAACTGCGCAGCTTTTTCGAACATTTTACCAAAAAAACGTTTAGCCGAATAATAACCGTGGCCATTATTGAACAAAAACTCCTGTCCATCAAAGTCATAATAAGCAAGGCCGTTAATTTTACAGATTTCAGCAAAGTGTTCGGCTATTTTGTCCTGAAGTTGCATGTTTGGGATGAGCCCGTCATAACCATAATTAACCGTTACCTGAAGTTTATAAATAGTATCCCCGTCGGCGTGGTTTGAGGCGGTGGTTTTCCAATATCCGCGCTTCACATTCAAAAGCCTATAGGGTTTTTCTTTGGAAACGCCCATATAATGGATAAGTTCTTTACCGATTTTGACCATATTTAAGTTGGCGCAATGACCTTCCCAGCTGGCAATCTCATCCATGTAAGCCGGGTTGTCGACCAAAATTACTGTGTCTGTTGGACTGATACTTTTTACCAGCAGGCGTTTTTGCTGATAACACAGGCTATCGCTCGGGATTGGACTCGCATCCATAGTGCCAGGGGCCAATGCAGTGGTAATAGGTGTTCTGCCTATACTGATACCCTGTTTGGCCGCCATATCAGAAAATTCCTTATGGGAAACATTTCCGTTTGTTAATTTTATCGGCTTTTTCTCAAAGTTCCTTCCGTCAATGTAACCGTTATTGCCACGATCCGCTCTTAAGAAACCCTGATCATATAAGCTTATGGTTTTAAAACCCAATCTTGATGCATAAGAGATCGTGCTGTCATTTAAATTACCACTGGTTAGAAGGTCAGGAACAAAAGCAGCCGGGTCTTTTATCCATTTCCCGTTAATGGTCGGATGCGGGAGTTTTTCTGCTAAGACAATTTTCTGAATCACATCCAGCAAAGCTGTACTGTCCGGACTTCCCCATAAGGCTACGGATGATCCGATATAATCTACACCTGGTAATGGCTGCACCTGCAAATGGTTTGGGGTGTTGGCAGCCATATTGGGAATGAGCGAAAAATAAACCTCTCTTTCAAAACCACGGTCCCTTGATTGATAAGAGAGCGATATTCTTCCATTTTTATCCACATTAGCTGCATTGCCATACATTATCCGGTACCAGGGTTCTTTGTGTGCATAAAAAGCAACATCGCTGATACCATTCCCACCCAATGTAAATATCTGACCTTCATGAAGGTTGGAAGGTAAGGGAAACCGTTTAGTATCGGGACTGTGAACAACATATTGAAACGGCGCTGCATCGCCGATTGTTTCTGCTTTTCCGCCCAGGGTATTATCGTTTAAGGCCATCATACCGATGGAGTAGTTTACGGCAGCACTTGTATCTCTTGCCACACCGATGATTTCTCCAAACAGATTGTTGATGCTGGTATGTACCGGCCCCCATTCGATCACATCAATCCCTTTCCGGTTGGTAAGCGACAACAGGGTTAATTTGAAATATTTCGCTTTGGCTTCCAGTTTAACAGTAGCCACCGAACCATTGGCATAATATAACGAGAGTGTTTTTTTATTTTTTATATAAACCGCTTTTGTGGGTTCGAAGTATTTTTTTTTAGTATCACTATATAAACTCAGTAAAGGCGAGGGCTTTTCTGTTAGACTAAATTCCTTGTATGGTGCCTTAGTCTTGTTTTTCATACTGGTGACAAAACCTTTGTTATCGACCCTGATCTTGAAATAATCCGTAGAAAAATCGGTCTGGCTATAACCTTTTACCGAAAACCAACAGGTGACTGCCATTAGCAGAACAATGGCTTTTAGGG
>NZ_JBFTQI010000719.1:0-2992 GCF_056398925.1 Pedobacter sp. 01T416_2 | reverse complement strand
GAACAGCAAGGGCTTGTTGCGATAGCCCTCTTGAAATTCGGAAATGACGAACATTTTTTCCTATAATTTCAAAATACTTTTCATCACGCGCTCTCATTGGGATGAAATTCCAACTATTCTAAAAATATGTTCGTGGCAATATTGCCACAATGGATCTTTTTTTGTATCTTTATCGTTGGAGTAGGTATACCTTAATATCAACTCAAAATTTTTTGGTGTTAATTAAAGAGTCTCGACTGCAAATTCTGACAATTGCTATTGGAAGAGACAATAGATTAATGCCCATGACGATATTTTGCGTACTTTCGTACACTCTATAGCGTTATGGGCTCTATTGTATATCGTTCCAAGGTCGTCAGAAACCTGCAGCCCGGTATTTAGAGCCCAGCTATAGTGCTTTTCATTCCAAGAGACTCGTATATAACCAATACGGGTATGAAAAAAAGTAATCCATTTTTCCGAGTGACTGACCAATACTTTAGGTGTGGATTATCTTTCTATGGCCCGGGTATCCTTATTTTTTTATCGTCCCAAATTTCTATCCTATGTTCATGCCCCTTCGATCGGATGTATGCACTGAAACCCAAAAATCCTGAATGATGTTGCTTCTGCCTACAGGTGGCAACGCTTAAATTTCATTATGGATTGGTATTGGTTCTTAAACCATCTGTAGGCATTTCTATTTGATCTAAAATTGCTTTTGGATCTATTTTTCTATTAATCAACTAACTGAACAATTATGAAAAAATCGATAATTTTTATCGCAATGGCTACGCTTTGCCTTTTATTTAAAGGTTATGGACAAGGTCTTCCTACTCAAAATATAAAACCATTGGCAATAGGGGATAAGGTTCCTGAAATTGTATTTGAAAAAATCCTAAATGGTAATAAACAGCCAATTTCACTTTCTTCACTAAAGGGAAAAGCGGTCATCCTTGACTTTTGGGCAACTTGGTGCAGTGCATGTATAAAGGGTTTTCCGCACATGCAGGAGCTTCAACAGAAGTATGGGAAAAACCTTCAGGTGCTTCTGATAGGGGATTCGGTAAAAGATACGGAAGAGAAGTTAACTAAGTTTTTGYTTGACCGCGAAAAAGACGGATCTCCGATAACCCTGCCCGTAGCATACAATGATATGCTAACAAAAATGCTGTTTCCACATAAAATGTTTCCGCACTATGTATGGATTGGCGCTGACAGGAGAGTGAAAGCAATCACTCGTGGGATTGAGGTTACTGACATAAATGTGGACAGGTTTATTGCTGGTCTTGAACTCTCACTTCCCAAAAAAGAATTATAACATGAGAATGATATGCTATTTATGGCTCCGATGGAGAATGTTATTTTTTCCAGGGTTATTGTTTTTCTTTCTTTTCACTCCTTCAGATGTATATGCACAGGAGAACAGACTTGAAAAGCTTGCAGTACCGGTTAAAATTTCAGGGAAGATTATCGTTGCTGATGCAACAGAAAACGGTGTTTACATCCGGTCGAAAACAGGGGGGACGAGTACGAGCGATTCGGTCGGTAATTTTTCCCGTGTGGTGAAATATCTTCCGGATACATTAAAGTTTTCAAAAGTAGGATTGTTTCCTATTGTTCGGATTCTCAGGAAAATGGAAGATTTAAAGGATCCTTTGATAATCCGTATGGTTGCAGAAGTTAAAGTACTGGAAGAAGTGCAGGTAAATACAGGCTATCAGCGTGTAAAACCAAATGAGATCAATGGAGCGGTGTCTGTCATTGATGAAAGAATGCTGGGCGCGCGGACTGGAACAAATGTTCTTGACCGTATTCTAGGGCAGACTTCAGCGGTACTGTTGAATACCGGGAAAACAAATAGTAATCCACAGAATAAAACGGGGATTTCCATACGCGGGCTGGGTACGATTAATGGGCCTCTTGATCCCTTGATTGTGCTGGATGGATTTATTTATGAAGGGGATATTAACAATATTAATCCATTCGATATCGAAAGTGTATCGGTGTTGAAGGATGCCTCAGCTTCGTCAATTTGGGGGGCGCGAGCAGGAAACGGGGTAATAGTGATCACCTCGAAGAAAGCAAAACTGAACCAGTCCCTAAATGTATCGTTTAATGCAAATGCGACGATTAAATCGCTACCTGATTTAAATTCCCTTTCAGAAATGGCTGTTGCAGAAAATATTGAAGCAGAAAGATTCCTTTTTGACAACGGGTTTTTCAATAACAGGATAAACAATGGTTATGCTGCCCTTTCACCTGCTGTGGAGCTCTTTTTGGCAAGACGCAATGGTAAACTTTCCGATGCAGAGGTCAATAGTAAACTGGATGCTTTCCGCTCAGGGAATCTTAAACAAGATTGGTTGAATGAATTTTATACGCATGCGCTTACCCAGCAGTATGGGCTGAATATAAGATCTGGTACAGCAAAGCATGCTTACTCAATAAGCGGAGGGCTGGATAACGCTTACGACCAGAATTATGCGGTTTCAAAAAGATATAATTTAAGGTTTTCCAACGATATCGTAATCACACCGAAACTATCGTTGTCAACGTCTTTAAACTTAACTTTTGCATCCACAAAATCAGGTAGGCCTTCCTATGGATCTGTTACTTACGCGGGTAGGCAGCCTTATCAGTTTTTACGGGATGCATCTGGAAATCCAATAAAATGGGCACAGATCTACAGACCAGCTTTCGTTGATACTTTGGGAAACGGAAAGCTGCTTGATTGGAACAATTATCCCACAGAAGACTACAAGCATGCTATTGCTACGACTTCAAGGCAGGAAATACTGGGGTCAGCTGCGCTGAAATACCGCTTTACGGACTATCTTGATTTAGAAGCAGGATACCAGAGGCAAAAGCAAAATGGGACAAATGTCCAGCATTTTGATATGGAGAGTTATTTTACCCGGAATGTCATTAATTCCTTCAGTCAGCTGAACCGTTCCACCGGTGTTGTTAAGTACATTGTTCCTTTGGGCGGAATACTCAATACAGGTACCAG
>NZ_JBFTQI010000718.1:0-3014 GCF_056398925.1 Pedobacter sp. 01T416_2 | reverse complement strand
AAATATAACGATTTTGACAATCAAAAAGGAAAATCATTTATATTTTTTACAATCAGATTGTTATCTGTAAAACGATTTCTGTTTGATTATGTTTTGATGCTATCTATCTGTGATTAAGTATTTTACAAAATCAATATAATTCCTTAATAGGTGCAACTGTTTGTTTGATATTACTTGATCCCGTTAGAGAATAAGTAACTACGTCATTATTTTTTTCTACATCCTTTTTATTTGCTTTCCACTTTGAAATAAACGTGCCATGACTGATCATTTCATGATCGGTAAAAGCATTTGGCATTTTTAGTTCTATAGGAAACTGGTCTACATATTCTATTTCTTCTAAAGTATAGCGATATATATTTTCAGTATCGCTCACTTCAAATATAATGCCTGGCAAACCGCCGAATTTCCATGGCCCAGCTTTAACTAAATTATCTTTTTTAAACCAGGCAATATATTTACGCCCTCTAAACTCGGTTTCGGCCCTCATACAAGTTTCGCCATTAATTTTCCTTGTTTCTGAAGAGATTTTCCAATTAAAATTGTTCAACGTATCCACCACTAAATAAGTTGCCTTTGACCAGATGTTTTCCGCATATATAAGACCAGAAATATCTGGCGATTTCAACACAAATGGCATCCTTTTCTCATTGTCTTTCACCATCAACTTAACCCTTGTCCTCCTACGTAGGCCCTCATAGGTCGTATCATTCTTAAAACTGGTACTACTTGGGATAACTATTTCTAACGACCGCCCATTTAAATAATATTGCTCTAATTTTATATTACTGGTTATTCCACTAATATTGATGTTGTTTGTATAATGAAATATGATCTTTTTTTGAGCAATAACGAATGGAGATAAACAGATAAATATTGCGAGGGCGAATAACTTTTTCATATTATTTTAGCATTTGCATAAAAATATAGACTCTTAGAGTCAAAAACCAAACATTAACATTATTTAACTTCCTCTTAATAAATTAACTTTGTAAAATGCTAAGAGACGAGATTAACAAAGCTTTTGAAGTATTAAAATCGGGCGGGGTGATCCTCTATCCTACCGATACCATTTGGGGAATAGGTTGCGATGCCACAAATCCTGAAGCAGTGGATAAAGTACTTAAAATAAAAAACCGTCCTGCCGAAAAAAGCCTCATTGTGTTATTGGATGTAGACAGCAAACTGCAAAGTTATGTTGCCGAAATACCTGATGTGGCTTATGATTTAATTGAATATGCTGAAAATCCTTTAACGATTATTTTCTCTGGCGCAAAAAACTTAGCCCAAAATGTAATCAATGCCGACGGAAGTGTGGGGATCAGAATTGTTAAACACGATTTTTGCACACCATTAATCCAACGCTTCAGGAAACCTATAGTTTCTACCTCTGCAAATTTAAGCGGGCAGCCTTCGCCAAAATTCTTTGACGATATAGCCCCCGAAATTATTGATGCTGTTGATTATGTGGTAGATTTTGAGCAGGAAAACCGAACCAACAGAAAGCCATCAACCATTATGAAACTTTCTCCCGGCGGACAATTTGAGTTTATTAGGAAGTAAGCCTCAATAGTTTTTATTAATTTCGCATCATTAAGTAATTCGTCACCCAATTTATTTTCAGAGACTTAATACTAATAAATGCTGATCTCGCACATTCGGGACAGCACGAAGCAATTTTTATGCAGCAACACCTACAAAACCCAATATTTAAAACCTTATCCACAACTGCCGATAAGAACAATACCGAAGCATATGTAATCGGAGGCTTTGTTCGCGATTTATTTTTAAATCGCCCTTCAAAAGATATTGATATTGTTGTTGTGGGCAGTGGAATAGAATATGCTGAAGCAGTAGGTAGAAAACTGCACACCAAAGTAGCTGTTTTTAAAAATTTTGGTACAGCAAATATTAAATATCAGGATTTAGAAGTCGAATTTGTAGGCRCCAGAAAAGAATCTTACCGTTCTGATTCCCGTAAACCCATTGTTGAAGACGGTACCTTAGAAGATGACCAGCTGCGCAGAGATTTCACCATCAATGCTTTAGCGATCAATTTAAATGCCGATCATTTTGGTGAACTGTTAGATCCGTTTGACGGGATTAAAGATTTAGAAAACAAGCTCATCCGTACCCCCCTCGATCCGGAAGTTACTTTTTCTGACGATCCTTTGCGCATGATGAGGGCAATCCGCTTTGCTTCGCAGCTTAATTTCAACATCGATCCGGCTGCCCTAAATGCCATTAAAACGCAAAAACAGCGCATTACCATTGTATCAAAAGAGCGGATAACAGATGAAATGAATAAAATCATCCTCTCAAAAAAACCTTCTATAGGCTTTAAACATCTTTTTGATACGGGCTTATTGCAGCTCATTTTCCCTCAAATGGCACAGCTTTATGGGGTAGAGATTATTAAAGGAAAAGGACATAAAGACAATTTTTACCATACACTTGAAGTATTAGATAACATTTGCGCAGACACTGATGATTTATGGTTGCGTTGGGCGGCTATCTTACATGATATTGCCAAACCAGCCACTAAACGTTTTGAAGAARGCCACGGTTGGACATTCCACGGACATGAAGATAGAGGAGCCAGAATGGTTCCAAAAATATTTGCACAGTTAAAACTGCCTTTAAACGAAAAGATGAAGTATGTGCAAAAATTGGTACAGCTTCATTTACGCCCAATTGTTCTGGCGCAGGAAACCGTTACAGATTCTGCGGTAAGGCGGTTACTTTTTGATGCCGGTGAAGAAATTGAAAGTTTAATGCTGCTTTGCAACGCCGATGTAACGACTAAAAACGAATACAAAAAAACAAAATACCGAAACAACTTTGAGCTGGTTAAACAAAAGCTTAAGGATGTAGAAGAACGCGATAAAATTAGAAACTGGCAGCCCCCTATTTCAGGAAACGATATCATGGAAACTTTCGGACTTGATGCAGGAAAAGAGGTTGGTATAATCAAACTTTCGGACTTGATGCAGGAAAAGAGGTTGGTATAATCA
>NZ_JBFTQI010000717.1:0-3018 GCF_056398925.1 Pedobacter sp. 01T416_2 | reverse complement strand
GGGTGAAGGCGTTCAGCACATTGCTGTGGCCACTAAAGATATTGTTAAAACAGTTAAAGAACTGAAAGCACGTGGGGTGGAGTTTTTAAGTGCACCACCAGAGGCCTATTACGACATGATGCCGCAACGCGTAGGTAAAATTGATGAAGAAATAGCATTGCTAGAAAGCCTGGGCATTTTGGTCGATTGTGATGAAGAAGGCTATTTACTACAGATTTTCACAAAACCAGTTGAAGACCGCCCTACCCTGTTCTTCGAAATTATTCAGCGTAAAGGTGCACAAAGTTTTGGTGCGGGCAACTTTAAAGCCTTATTTGAATCGTTAGAACGCGAACAGGAATTAAGAGGTAATCTGTAACACTACCTAATTAACAAGGCAATCAGAATATCTGGCTGCCTTGTTAATTTTATTATTTAATGAAGTCCTTCGACAGGCTCAGGATGACAATACTATTTTTGTACTGGCACTCCTTCTATTCTTTTAGAAATTATATTTAAGGATTTGGCAATCTGCATTCTGCGAAGTAGCTGAATTTTGTACTTACGGTTTGGCCATTTTTGATGGCTGCATTCCATTTTGGGCAGTCTTTTATTACCTTTTTCACTATTTCATCCAAGCCAAAACCTAAACCTCTTACTATTTTAACGTCTCTAACATCGCCATCATAATCTATTTTAAAACTAAAGTATACTTTTCCTTCTACTTTGTTTTTTAATGCTTCTTCTGAGTATTTAATGTTTTCAGAGAAATATGCCTGAAGTGCTTTATATCCTCCCGGGAAATTAGGTGGTGTGTCTACTTCTTCAATCTTATACGTAGAATTGTCAGGTACAGTTTGCTTATGAGGGCTACCCATCGACATAATATTCAAACCATTTAACTTAATATAATCAGCTGGAATAATTGGTTTTTCTTGCACCAATGTATTTTGTTTGTTTTCCATTTGAAATACAACATCAATGCAATATTTCCCATTTATGGTTTTGGACAGTCCTGTGTAAGCGGAAATTAAATTTTTAACGTTTTCACTCAGCCCTTCCAAATTTAAAACAGTTTCTACGTTTAGTATTTGGCCGTTTTCCACTTGAAAAAGAAAAGTAGTTGTTCCCTGTAAATTACTAAATAATGCTTTAGAAGGATATGGCACTTTAGCGGCCAAATATTTATAAAGACCTACGAACTGACTTTTTTGCTGTTCTTTTTCCGAATCAGATACATTTTGAGCAAATATTGGTAAAGATGTGATTAACAGGATGGATAGTACACTTAAAGTGAAGAGTTTACGGTAATTCATTGTTATTTTTTTAAAACGTAAATATATCATTTCATTTATTGTCTGTTAAAACTTTTCAAATAATATTATTGACGAATAATTCTTTAAATTTAAATACACACAAATATTTAAACCTTAAAGAATTATGAAAACAAAACTAATGCTGGCCTTATTGCTGGCTGCATCCATTAATGGCTTCACCCAAACAAAAGCCGAAACTGTTAAAAACATCAACCAACTATTAGCAAAAGCTATAGGCGGAACCGATCGTATTTTACGTAAGGGAATAGAAACCACGTTTACAATTACAGCAAATTCATTTTATATTGATGAAGAAATGAATTATGGAGTTTTTACAGTTGGAAAAAGCTTTGCCAGTTCGGATAATGCCAAAGAAGAAACCACCAACAAATCGCAAATAAACGTCTGGAAAGGCTTCAAAGTTAGCTTGGAACAGACCAGCACAAAAATCAAATCAATCTATCCGGTTTTTGACAAAGGCGAAGATGAGCCCGATAACGATAAAAATGGAATTAGATATTATTGTTTAGCTGGTGATGAAGAAAAATTGGTAGCGGCATTAACGCATCTGCAAGGGATCTATTCGAGAAAACAATAAACTTAATAAGCCAAAAGCCAGGAAGATATTGCTGGCTTTTCATTTTTATTTTCGCGACGTAACATAAGCAGGACTATAGCGATAAGGTTTAGTTTTCTTCACTAAAACTTCATAATTGAAGTGCACCTTTGAAATAACAAAACACGAAGCGATTTCAATTTTGTTAAATTCTAAAAACTCATAATTAGTTTTTTAGTTTTCCGGTTACCCTTATCTGATACCTCATGTATTGCAAAATACATGAGGTTTTTTTATGGAAAATTACTCGGTACTTTCTTTAAGCATTTGATAAAGATCTGTTGCACCTCCATCAAATTTAGTCCCGTTTACATAAAATGAAGGCGTTCCGTTTACACCACTTCGTACACCACTATCAAAATCATCTTCTATTTTCCTTTTGATATCTTCAGAGACGCTGTCTTGCTGAAACTGCTCCAGATCTAAACCAATCGTTTCAGCCAATTCGTCGAACAGCTCGCCATCTAAACGGTATTGATTTTCGTAAAGTGCATCGTGCATTTCCCAAAACTTACCTTGTAAACCTGCCGCTTCTGCAGCAATAGCAGCCGGAAAAGCAAACTCATGGGCATTCGCCAAAGGAAAATGACGGAAGATAAATTTGATCTGATGGCCAAATGTTTCTTCAATTTCCTTCATAATCGGGTAGGCATTACCACAATATGGACATTGATAATCGCCAAATTCGACAATGGTTACACTCGCTGAATCATCACCTTGGATGTGATCCTGATTGTTTACCTCAGGTTTTAAAGTACTCATAGCTTATTTCTTATCTAATTCCTCCAATGCGTCTAAAATTCCGTCAGCGCCAGGGTTAACGGCTATTGGCGACAAATAACTCCAGGCAATTTTTCCTTCTTTATCTATAACAAAAAGTGCCCTTTTGCTTTCGCCAAGTTCTTCATCGTATACACCATAAGCTTTTGACACTGCGCCTTTTGGTTCAAAATCGGCCAAAAGTGGAAAATGCAGTTTTCTATTCTCTTCAAAAGCGAGGTGGCACCAAACACTATCAACAGAAACACCAAAAATCTGTGCATCATACTTGTTAAAATATTTTAGCATTTCGTTATAAAGTGCCATTTGGTCGCTGCATACTGGGCT
>NZ_JBFTQI010000716.1:0-3019 GCF_056398925.1 Pedobacter sp. 01T416_2 | reverse complement strand
ATATACAGCCGCATTACAGGTGCCAAAAGATGCCAGTATGTTACGTGTAATTACTTATCGTGGTAAACAACCCATTGGAAGATTGATCAGTATGCCTATAGCCGATTTACAAAAAAGAGCAAGATAAATACAACAAATTATAATGGGTAAAGAAATAGAGCGCAAATTTTTGATCGATCAGCAGCAGTGGGATAACCTGAGCAAACCAGAAGGAAAGCTTTTTAGACAAGGTTATTTACTTAGCGATAAAGATAAAACAGTGCGTGTAAGGGCAACCGAAACCAAAGGCTTTTTAACCATAAAAGGTCAAACGATTGGTGCTACACGAATGGAATACGAATATGAAATCCCAGTTGCCGAGGCCACAGAATTATTAGATAATTTCTCCTTATCTGAACTTTCGAAAACCCGTTACGAAATTCCGTTTAGCGGTAAGGTTTGGGAAGTAGACGTATTCTTAGGCGATAATAAAGGTCTAACTGTCGCCGAAATTGAACTTGATAGTGAAGACGAAATATTCGATCTTCCAGATTGGGTAAGCAAAGAAGTTACTGAAGAAGAAAAATATTATAATTCCAATTTAACAGTTATTCCTTTTAAAGATTGGATTTAATTTTCAGCTCTCGCCTTTTTTTTACACCTGCGAGGGTTATTAGAATGATTTATCATTTCATTCGCGCTAATGGGTTACAATATTAAATCTCGACTAGCCTACTTTCCACTAACCAAAGGCTGTTTAAAAATTATTCATAAATAATTAAAGAAATTCACTTTCTAGTTAAACGCATTTCATATATTAGCTTTATCGAAGTCATCCCGCCGATAAAAAAAGGAAATTACTTTAATTTCTAAGCATTGTATTGTCAAATAATATCAATATAAAACCAAAAGGATGAAAACAACTAAATTATTAATGAGCATGGTTATTGCAACTACACTATTTTTTGTAGGCTGCAAACCAAACGATGCGGCCATCCAAGCTGCAATTCAAGCCAAAGAAGTAGCAGGTATTACGGTGGCCGTTGCCAAAGGCGAAGTAACTTTAACTGGTGAAGTTGATAATGAAGCCACAAAGGCCAAAGCAGAAGAAATCGCAAAGGCAGAAAAAGGAGTGAAAGCTGTAATCAACAATTTAACAGTGAAACCAGCAGATGTACCAGTGGTAATTGCCGAAGACTCYGCTTTAATTAAAAATGTTGCTGATGCAACCAAAGACTTCCCAACGGTGAAAGCTGAGGTTAAAGACGGTGTGGTTCTCTTAACCGGGTAGATAAAAAAAGCTTCTCTAATAACTTTAATGCAACATTTGAGCGCATTAAAACCTAAAAAAATCGACAATAAATTAACCGTTAAATAACCCGACCATGGCATTAGCAGATAAATATAAAACACTAACTGACGCAGCAACTGCGGCAGGTATAGCAGATTTAGCAGTAAGGGAGCAGGATGGGATTTTATACATAGATGGAACCGCTGCCGATGGCGCGACTAAAGACCACCTTTGGGAAGTTTACAATCAGATTGATCCAAATTTTACTTCAGGTGATCTGGTTCTGAATGTAAACGTGGCCATTGATGCAGCGGTTACGCACGCAAAAGTTATCACAGAGAGCAGTAATCTAAATATTCGTAAAGGTCCGGGAACCGATCAACCAATTGTAGGTAAGGCTGCACATGGCGAAGTAATTACCCTTGTAAACAGAAGTAACGATTTATGGTGGCTGGTACGAACTAACGATGGCGAAGAAGGCTATTGTTATGCGCAATATTTAGAAGCGCAGGCTTAAAAACGCGAACAGGTCTCGCAGGGTTCTGAAACTGTGAGGCCTGTTTTAAAATTAAATCAGCTGATGCTCGTGCGCAAAATTCAGCAAACCAACAATTGATTTAACGCCAGTTTTACGCCATATATTTTTACGATGGGTTTCTACTGTATGTTCCGAAATAAATAACATCTTGCCAATATCTGCAGAAGTGTATTCTTTGGCAATTAACCTAATAATTTCTACTTCTCGAGGTGATAAAATATTCGCTTCTCTTGTATGGTTTTCACGCTGGTAACCATTAATAAATTTAGCCGTAATGGAATTTTGTATATAGGTTTCGCCGAGCATAACCTTATTAATTGCTTTATGCAGTTCGTGAAACTTTACATTTTTTAAAAGATAGCCATTTGCTCCAAACTTGATCATTTTAGAAATATTGATAAAATCATCCTGCATGGAAAGCACAATAACTTTTATTTTGGGAAATTCTCTTTTAATCAATTTGGTTAAATCGGCTCCGATCTTCTCGTTAACACTCACATCGGCTACCACAATATCTGGCGTTTTAGCCCTGATCAATTGTTCGGCAAGTGCAGCAGAATTGGCCTCGCCAACAACAACAATACTTTCTGAATCACTTAGAATGGATTCAACATTATCCATTAATGCATCATAATCGTGAATTAAAAAGACCTTGATCTTTTCCATAAAGTTTAGTTTTAACGTTAACTATTTTCACCAGAAATTCAGGCAAAACAGTTTGAAGAGGTTTTAAACAAAAGGTTAATCGCTATTCAAAACCTACCCAATATTCTATCAAAAGCTTTAAATTTTATGTTTTTAACTA
Source organism: Pedobacter sp. 01T416_2 (assembly GCF_056398925.1). Taxonomy (NCBI): domain Bacteria; kingdom Pseudomonadati; phylum Bacteroidota; class Sphingobacteriia; order Sphingobacteriales; family Sphingobacteriaceae; genus Pedobacter; species Pedobacter sp. 01T416_2. The sequence goes on along the minus strand of NZ_JBFTQI010000716.1, from coordinate 406 downwards.
AGGTAGGTTGCATTTTGTTCTTAACATATTCCAATAAATTAGCCCCCTGTTTTTGCATAACGGTTGAGTGAAGCCATTTAGAAATACTGCGGTTATTTCTATTGCATGTTGGGAAACGATAAGAAGCCGTTACATGCCTGCAATATCCATCCTTTATAAACAGATTGAAAAATATGCTAAACAGCATCAATTTCAGGCCCAGAAACACAATAGTACTGCTTGAGCGCATAGTAATAATAAAGATGGTTAATTGTTTTGTTAATCTAATTTAAACAAAAATTTCATTTTGCTACTATAATTATCAATTTCTTAATACAAAAAAGCGCAAAGCCAGTATTGAATTTTACTGATCCTTGCGCTTTTATATTGTGATAAGTATCTTATTTGCTTAGCGGTATTGCCACAT
>NZ_JBFTQI010000715.1:0-3026 GCF_056398925.1 Pedobacter sp. 01T416_2 | reverse complement strand
ACCGTTGGCTTTGCAAAATCGACGGTGGCATTTCTTGCACAGGTTAGTACGAAAGCCGTTTTTCCCATCGCCGGACGTGCAGCAATAATTACTAAATCCTGCTTTTGCCAACCACCAGTTATTCTATCTAGTCCCGTAAAACCAGTTGGCACACCAGTTAAACCATCGGTTTTGGTACGAAGCTCTTCAAGCGTAGCTAACGATTGTTTAATGATATCATCCATTTTCTGTGTATCTCTACGCAGGTTATTCTGGGCAATTTCGAAAAGTCCTTTTTCTGCCTGATCTAAGAGATCGAAAATATCAGTCGTATCTTCGTAGGCGTTTGTAATAATTTCGGTTGAGATCCTGATCAGTTCACGCTGAATATATTTCTGAGAAATAATACGTGCGTGAAACTCAATATTCGCTGCTGATGCAACTCTATTGGTTAAATTGGTAATGTAGTAGGCGCCACCAACCATTTCTAAAGAGCCTAACGTTCGCAGTTCTGCCGTTACTGTTAAGATATCAACGGGGCGCGATTTTTGAAATAGAATATGAATCGCTTCAAAAATTTTCTGGTGGGCAATGTTATAAAAAACCTCTGGTTTCAAAACATCAATTACAGCAGAAAGCGCATCTTTTTCGAGCATTAACGCTCCAAGAACTGCTTCCTCAAGATCTAATGCCTGAGGGGGAATTTTCCCCTGTGAACTTATAGTATTACTTAACCTGCTTTTTCTAGCAGTTATACTGTTCTTTCCGCCTTGTTCATTATCGATACTCATTCCACAAAAGTAATCAAATTTTGATGCGGTTGTTCGAATTAGTTACTAGCTGTTTGTTAACAAATTGAAGCATAATCAGATTAAATTTTATTGGATTTATGATGCCATATAAATTTTTAAACAATTAAATGTTAATAAGGCGCACATTGTTTAGGGCTAAAACATTTTATTTGAATACTTTTGCCTAACAATTTCAAAACATGGATAATTTTAGAAGACCGCAACGCGCAAAAGAGAATAATGAGTTTGTATTCGGCATCAGGGCTGTAATAGAAGCCGTTAAAGCAGGAAGAGACATTGAAACCATTTACCAGCAACGCGGTCTGGGCGGTGAACTTTTTTTAGAATTAAAAGCCCTTCTAAAAGATACTTTGATTCCCTTAAATTCGGTTCCAATCGAGAAGCTGAACCGGATGTCGCAGAAAAACCATCAAGGTGTAATTGCGGTTATTTCGCCGATTACCTACCAGAATATTGAAGACATTATTCCAACCGTTTTCGAAAAAGGTGAGGTTCCATTAATTTTGGTTTTAGATAGCGTTACCGATGTGCGTAACATGGGTGCGATTGCACGTACGGCCGCCTGTGTAGGGGTGCATGCCATTGTAGTTCCTTTAAAAAATGCTGCGCAGATCAATGCTGATGCCATTAAAACCTCGGCAGGTGCCTTATTCAGTATTCCGATTTGTCGCCATGCTAACCTGCACAAAACCTGTTTGTTTCTACAAGAAAGTGGTTTGCAGGTTGTAGCCTGCACCGAAAAAACCAGTGATTTTATTTATGCGCCAGATTATACCATGCCTACGGCAATTGTAATGGGATCGGAAGATGAAGGAATTTCTAACGATCTTTTAAGGGTAGCCGATCACCTGGCTAAAATACCAATGGCCGGAAAAATCGAATCGTTAAATGTTTCTGTTGCTGCTGGGGTAATATTATATGAGGCCGTTAGACAAAGAACAGTTTAGGTAAGCGGGTTAATAATATCAATAGCTATTAGCTTCATCCCATCGCGCTTCGTCTTCCTAAACTTTTTTTAGGATCTTACGCAAGGGGTAAGATGGAAAATATAAAATGGATGATGAAAACTATGTTACATCATCCATTTTACATTTCATGTATCTATTAAATGAATTTATTTCCAAATCTTGATTTAACTTCGGCTACAAATTCTTTAACCTTTTGTTCTTCATTTCTTGGGCAGATCATTAGCATATTATTGTTTTCCACAACAATGTAATCGTGCAGCCCCTGTAGGATAACCAATTTATCTTCTGGAACATTTACCATACAGTTTGATGAATCGAACATCAGTACCTGTTGTGACGGGATAACGGCATTACCCACATAATCTTTCTCTGCCATCTCATAAATAGAGGCCCAGGTTCCTAAATCAGACCAGCCGAAATCAGATGGAAGTACGTAAACATTTTCTGCTTTTTCCATAATCCCAAAATCTATTGAAATGTTGGTGCATTGGAAATAAGCATTATTGATAAAATCTTTTTCGCCAGCTTTATTCAACTCAGATCTGCCGATATTAAATATCTCGTACATGTCTGGAAGGTGTTTCTCGAAAGCATTCAGTATCGCCTTGGCCGACCAGATAAAGATCCCTGCATTCCACAAGAAATCGCCACTTTGCAAGAATGATTTTGCCAATTCTAAATTTGGCTTTTCGGTAAAGGTTTTAACTTTATGCAGATCAGTATCGGTGTTGAGCACGTAATCTGTATGCTGAATATAACCGTAACCTGTATCCGGGCGGTTTGGTTTAATACCCAAAGTGATTAAACAATCATTTTTCGAGGCAGCCTCTAAAGATTGCCCAATAGATGCTATAAAGCCATCAATATCTGCGATGGTATGATCAGAAGGAGCAACAACAATCGTTGCATTAGGGTTTAACTCGGCAATTTTTAAACTTCCATAAGCAACACAAGGGGCTGTATTTCTCATTAAAGGCTCAGCCAAAATCTGGTTATCTGTTAATTGCGGTAATTGCTCTTTAATTAAATCTGAATAAATTTCGTTGGTAACGATAAATATATTTTCAGGAGGACAGATGTTTAGGAATCTTTCGTAAGTACTTTGAATCAGGGTTTTTCCAACACCGAAAAAATCGATAAACTGTTTTGGATATTCCGTTCTGCTTACTGGCCAAAAGCGACTTCCGACGCCACCGGCCATAATTAATGCATAATAATCTTTATTCATTTTTTATTTTAAAAATTACACTATGCCTTCGTTAAGGAG
>NZ_JBFTQI010000714.1:0-3028 GCF_056398925.1 Pedobacter sp. 01T416_2 | reverse complement strand
AAAAGGATTTATCAAAGCAAAAGCACCATTAATCAGAACTGGCAAAAAAGTAGCTGTAATTGGTTCAGGTCCTGCGGGCTTAGCTGCTGCTGCTCAGTTAAATAAGGTTGGGCATGAAGTTACCGTTTTCGAACGTGACGATGCTCCAGGTGGTTTATTAAGATACGGTATTCCTGATTTTAAACTACAAAAAAATGTAGTGGATCGCCGTATCGATTTAATGAAAGAAGAAGGCATTATTTTTAAATGTAATGCCAATGTTGGCGAGAATGTTGAGATCGGTACATTGTTACGCGATTTCAACGCGATTGTATTGGCAGGAGGTTCAACTATTCCACGCGATTTACCAATTAATGGCCGTTCTGCCAAAGGGGTTCACTTTGCAATGGATTTCTTGAAACAACAAAATAAACGTGTAGCGAGCAGAGCCGTTGAAACGGAAGATATTATGGCTACCGGTAAAAATGTAATCGTAATTGGTGGTGGCGATACGGGATCTGACTGTATTGGTACTTCAAACCGTCATGGTGCGAAATCGGTTACACAATTCGAGATTATGCCAATGCCGCCACAGGCACGTAACGAGCATATGCCTTGGCCAAATTACCCAATGTTGCTAAAAAATACGTCTTCTCATGAAGAAGGTGCACAAAGGGCTTGGTCGGTAAATACTAAAAACTTTATTGCTGATGAAAAAGGAAACCTTAAAGCATTAAAAGTAGTTGATGTAGAGTGGGAAATTGATGCAAACGGACGTCCGGTTACTTTTAAAGAAGTGGCTGGTACCGAAAGAGATCTTCCATGCGAACTGGTACTTTTAGCAATGGGTTTCTTACATCCTCAAAAAGAAGGTTTAATTGAGAAATTAGGTGTGGAATTGGATAACCGCGGAAACGTAAAAGCATCTGAACACACTTACCAAACCAATATTGCTAAGATTTTTGCCGCAGGTGATGTTCGCCGCGGACAATCATTAGTAGTCTGGGCCATTTCAGAAGGTAGAGAAGCTGCCCGTAAGGTAGACGAATACTTAATGGGAACAACCAAACTGGCATCGAAAGATGCGGTTGCATACGCATAGTAGGTTTAAATTCTATATTTTTAGGGTCGTGGTTTGCACCACGACCTTTTTTTGTTTTTATGCGGTCGTCATACTGACCTTGTTTCATTACGAGCTTTTGTATAAACGGTATCAGCATCTTTTACCAGACAGCCAGTTAAAGCAATATGATAAACGCTTCATTGTGAATTCTTTCACCAGCATACTTTTTCAACGGATACCCGCTGGGCCCAGTACCAGCAAGATGAACGAGGAAACAGGGGCGGGATCAAGGTACACACCCTGACCGTTTAAAATTGGGAACCTTGGAAATAGATTTTAAAACATAAACAAATTAGCTAACTAATAAACCTCCATTTATTTTCTATATCAATTTTAACCTGACAAAAGTGAAGTAAATTCAGCATGACGCAACGTATATAAAAAAAGCTCCTCAGAAATTAATCTGAGGAGCTTTTTTGTTAACCTTTATTTACCATTAGTATAAAGTAAACTCTACACGACGGTTTTGTTGACGGCCAGCTGCAGTTTTGTTTGTTGCAATTGGTTGGTCAGGTCCGTAACCTGTAGCTTCAATTCTTGATGCATTTGCACCTTGAGATACTAAATAAGCTTTTACCGATTCTGCTCTGTCTTTAGATAAAYGTAAGTTTAATTCTCTACCGCCGGTATTATCAGTATGACCAGCTAATTTTAAGCTGAAGTTTTTCTCAACCAATAAACCAGCAACACGATTTAAAGTAGCAAATGATTTAGAACGGATAGTTGATTTACCTAAATCGAACTCTAAGTTAGAAATCGCATCTTTAACAACTTTACGGTCAGCTTCAGTAATTACTCTGGTTTCTTTAATTACTTCACGTTGAACTTTGATCGGACAACCAGAGCCATCAACAACAGTACCCGATGCAGTGCCAGGGCATTTGTCGAATTTGTTTGCTACACCATCATTATCATCATCGCCTAGATCTTTAGCATACTGCTCTCTATCGCGTTGTGCATTTTGCTCAGCGGTTGATAATGCTCTTCTTAATTCAGCACTTTCCTCAGCAGTTTGCTTGTTTAAATTGGCCAATGAGCTATAGTTTTGTAACTGAGGTTTTGATTTATCTCCAATGGCAAACTCTAAACCAGCGTGTGCATAAGCAAACCTATCGTTTGTAGGACCATTAAATCCATCAAATTTAGCCGATTTAACAAAGTTAACATCGTAACCTAAATCAACATTAATACCTTTAGCTACACCTAGTTTTAAACCAGCACCAACTGGTACAAACCAACCTTCTCTGTAAGAACCGGCATCATTGGTATTAGGAGTTGTGGTAGCGCCTGACGACATATAACCAGCACCAGCTTTTAAATAAGGGATAAGTACTGCATTTTCTTGGTTGATGTTAATGTTTGCTACATTCCAAACTGCAGATAAAGCACCCGACCATTGGATATTGGTTTTATAACCTGTGTTTGCAGCATAAGTAGTATTTCCATTTGCGTCAACTCCATTGGCCAATCTCAATTCTTCAACTTTACCGCCCAGGAAATCGGCTTGAATGCCTAAAGAAGGTAAAATTTGTTTTTTAATGTAACCACCGTAACCGATGTGCTCAACCGGAGTTTCAAATTGATGGTTCGAATTGCCAAAAATAGTTCTCGGGGTTAATAAACCTCCATGAACACCAATAGACCAGGTACGGAATTGAGTAGGAGAGAAACGGCCTGCAGCGCTTGTGCTGGTTGGCGTTTCCTGTGCAAATAATTGTGATGATAAACCTAATAAAGCAATCAACATTGTTGATTTAGTAATTCTTGTATTCATGTTTTTCTATTTTGTAAATATTAGTCTCTTAACAGTTTTTGCATCATACTGTTTTGCATGGACTAAGAAAAAACCCTGCCAAAAGCATTATTTTTCTTACAAATAGCATGTTATCAGAAGATTAGGAGGGTAAATAAATTCCACAAAAATAT
>NZ_JBFTQI010000713.1:0-3035 GCF_056398925.1 Pedobacter sp. 01T416_2 | reverse complement strand
GTTGTTGGTCCTTCAGCCCAATAATTTCCCGTAATTGGATTTCCCGCTTTGCTGTAAGGACCAATCAATTGATCGGCATAAGCCATTTTGATATTCTTTTGAGCGGGCTCACGGGTCTCGTCTTTTAAAAACATGATAAACTGTTTCCCGTTTTTTACAATAGTGGCATCAATCACATTAAAATCCGGATCGTAAAGCAGTTTGGTTTCCGAATAATTTTTGAAATCTTTGGTTGTAACGTAATACATACGGTGATTGTAACCGCTTTCTTCTGTTGAGGCTGTTTCATTAAACTTACCCGTAATGGTTGTAGCCCAATAAATCATATAGGTCTTGGTGCGGCTATCGTAAGTGATTTCAGGAGCCCAGGTATTTCTCGCACCATCTTCCTTAGCCATTACTGGTAAAAACTGCTGCTCGCTCCAGCTAATCAGGTCCTTCGAACTGGCATAACCGATACCTTTATCTTTCCAGCTTACTGTCCAAACCATGTGAAATAAGCCATCAGCCCCTCGGATAATACAAGGATCTCTCATCAATTTATCTTTGCTTACCGTAGGCGTAAGGAACGATTGATCATTCTTAAGCGCGGTCCATTTGTATGCATCGTTACTATAGGCCAGATGCAACCCGTCTTCCCCATTACCTTTGAAATAGGCGAAGAGATAAACCTCCTTTTTCGACTGTGCCTGAGCATTAAAAAAAGCCGATAGTAAGATTATAGAAAGGTATATGAGTTTTTTCATCATTTTATTTTAATTCGAGTACCACAACTGATTGCGCAGGCAACTCAACTTTAAGCGAATTTCCTGATTTTTTTGCACCAGTAAATTTTGCATTGTGTACTTTATTCGAATCGCTAAACGTATTTACATCGGTAAGTTTGGCTGAGGTTAAAATCTGTCCTGTAACCGAGCTCCATTTTAACCCATCTAAAACGGTGCTTAAGGCAATTTTTTTATTTGGGTCTAAATTCACCAATGAGATATGGATTACACCACTTGCATCCTGAGAAGCAGAAACATTTAAAGCCGGAATTTTTTGATCGCCTACAGTATAATCAGGACTGGTAAAGGCAATCGGTAGATATTTTGCATCCTGATGCACTTTGTACAGATCAAAAACATGATAAGTAGGGGTTAAGATCATTTTATCCTTTTCGGTTAAAATTAAGGCCTGTAAAACATTAATTGTTTGTGCCAGGTTGGCTACTTTAACACGATCGGAGTGATTATTAAAGATATTCAAAGTTGTACCAGCAATTAAAGCATCGCGTAAACTGTTCTGTTGATACAAGAAACCAGGGTTTGTTCCAGGTTCTACATCCGTCCAGATTCCCCATTCGTCAACCACTAAAGCCACTTTCTTTTTTGGATCGTATTTATCCATTATTGCTGAGTGTTTGGTTACCAGTTCTTCCATTTTTAAACAGTTTTTCATGGTCGAAAAGTATTGTGCTTCATCAAATTTGGTAGCCGATCCTTTTTTGCCCCAGTTTCCTGTTGGAATGGTGTAATAATGTAAAGTTAATCCCCACATCTGGTTGCCGATGTTTTTCATGCAGGTTTCTGTCCAGTTGTAATCGTCGGAATTTGCACCGCTGGCAATTCTTTTTAGCGGAGCGCCCGGATAATTACGTGCATAAGTGGCGTACCTGCGGTATAAATCAGAATAATAAGCAGGCGTCATGTTTCCTCCACAACCCCAGCTTTCGTTACCCACACCCCAGAAAGACACTTTCCAGGGTTTTTCTCTACCATTTTGGCTGCGGATGGCCGTCATCGGGCTTACACCATCAAAGTTCAGGTATTCTACCCATTTGGCCATTTCTTCAACGGTTCCGCTGCCTACATTACCTGCAATGTAAGGTTCGCAATCGAGCATCTGACAGAGGTCTAGAAATTCGTGTGTACCAAAACTATTGTCTTCAGTTACGCCGCCCCAGTTGGTGTTTACCATTTTCGGACGTTGATTTCTCGGCCCTATGCCATCTCTCCAATGGTATTCATCGGCAAAACAGCCGCCTGGCCAACGCAGGTTTGGAACTTTTATCTTCTTTAAAGCATCTACAATATCTAAACGGATTCTTCCTTTATTGGGAATAGTCGAGTTTTCATCCACCCAAAAGCCATCATAGATACAGCGGCCCAAATGCTCGGAAAAATGACCGTAAATGTGCTTGCTCACTATCTGATCGCCTGCTGGTTTAATGGTTAACTGGGTTTCGCTTTGTGCATGCACTAAAATAGAACTGCAGAATACAGCCGCAGATAAGATAAGTTTTTTCATCATGATCTCGTTAAATCTATTGGTTAAATGGAATTTTGATAACGTTAAAAGAATAAGGTTTTAAAGTGATGTTGAGCTTTTTGCCTTTTAAATTAATAGTACTTTTTTGTGGGCTAACCGCTTCAGGATTTTCGAAAGAATTGAGTTGATTTAGGTTACTGTTCGCTATTTCCTCGTTGGTGGCCTTACTTTTTAGTTTCATTTTCCCTTCCAGGTCGAAATCAATGTTTTGCGCCTGATCGGAGTTGTTGGCAATTTTAATGATCAGTTCTTTTTTTGCCTGATCGGTTACCGCAGATGCGTAAAGGCCATCCTGGCCGATAATATTCTTTTCATCAAGCGTAACCGAAACTACATCGGTTCCTTTATTCGTAGAAAATTGTTTCTGTACATAATAATCAGGTGTTCCGTACGATTTTAGGTTATCTACCCAGATCATATCGGGTGCCCATTGCCAGGCATCAATATGGGCGAAAAGCGGCGCATAAGAAGCCATCTGTACCACATCGGCATTGCGCTCTAAGCCTGTCATCAATGAAGCTGAAGCTAAAGCACTTTGCCAGTTGTTGCGGTTACTTCCAACTATACTATTGTCTGCGTGGACCGCATATTCGCCAACAAAAACCTTCGATCCGTTTCTTGGGTAGTTATCGTAACGGCCGGCATTTTTCAAAAACCAATCAGCAGGGCGGTAATAGTGTTCATCAATAAAATCGGCATTATTGCTTCTTAGAGTAGTATTCAAT
>NZ_JBFTQI010000712.1:0-3052 GCF_056398925.1 Pedobacter sp. 01T416_2 | reverse complement strand
GGAAAAAACAAAACTACATCATGATCTTGATGAGCTTAAGGAAAAAGCCATAACCTTAGAAAACCAGATCAGTGATCTAAAAGAAGTCTTGGACAGGTTAAAGATTGAGCTTAAAGAGACCAAAGAACTTATCGTCCTTCACCAGCTGGGCAAGCCTTCCTTTTTCTTCTTCCAAAAGCTTTTCAATACCAAGTCCTTTAAACAGTGGAACCTGCCTTTACAACAGTATCTGGATGACCTGAATAAAATCAGCAGTGCCATCTCAGAAACCGGGAAAGAAGAGCAGCAGTTGAAAACCCTGCTGGATAAAAATCAGACCGGGCAAAAAGAGATCAAGAAGGAACTGGCTTTAATTGAAAATAGGATTAAAGCATATGCAACAAAAAAAGAAGCACTTGTACAAGACTACAGAATACCATCCAGCAACCTACCTGATGAAAACCTGTATAAAGCCTATACTGAAGACAGATCCGCTTTTCATAAAAGTAATCCATGGTCATCAGAGAAACTCAATACCTTAAGGTCCAATATATTCTTAACAAGCCTCAAGATCCATGAATACGCTGTACTTAGCAATGCTAAACAGTTCCGCAACAACATCAACATACTCCTTGAAATGCTCGATGGCAAAGCCGCCGTTTCCAAAACAATCGCCTCCAGTGTATGGAAAACGTTTTTCTTTCTGGTTCCTGTTGTATCCACGTCGCTTGCCTCAGTCGGCCGCCTGTTTAAAAACCTCGAAGAGGACGGCATAGGCTGGCTCCTTTTGGACGAGGCCGGACAGGCTACGGTACAATCGGCAGCAGGAATCATAAACAGATCAAAAAGATCGATCATCATTGGAGATCCGCTACAGATCGAACCTGTAGTAACCAGTCCGGCAAAGCTCATTGAAATACTCAACCGCCCCTATAAAAATAAACCTATCTGGTCTCCACGCCTATCTTCTGCCCAACAGCTCGCCGATCGCATCAGCCCTCAGGGCACAGAGATAAAACAGAGCGACGGCCAGAAAATCTGGACAGGATTCCCACTTCGTACCCACCGCAGATGTACCGACCCGATGTTCTCGATCGCCAATCACATCGCCTACTCAGACCAAATGGTCAAAGCAACCCAAGAGGGTGAAAGCAGCACAGCAATCGGCCCATCCACCTGGTTCCATATTGCAGGAAAAATCGTAGAAAACAAGCAGGTTATCAGGGAAGAAATCGAACTGCTAAAAGAAAAACTGGCCATAATCCAAGATGCAGATAATATCTTTGTCATCTCGCCATTTAAGTCTGTAGCCGACAAATGCCGAATGGAACTCAACAAAAATTTCCCTAAGGTAAAGTGCGGAACCATACATACCTTCCAGGGCAAGGAAACCGACACGGTATTCCTCGTGCTTGGTAGCGATCCTAAAAGCGAAGGCGCGAGAAGGTGGGCGTCAGCTAAGCCCAACATGCTCAACGTGGCACTCACTAGAGCAAAAAAACACTTCTACGTCATCGGTAACAGAACCTTATGGCAGAGCTATAGTTATTTCGATTACCTATCGGCTAACCTTTAGTAATATTTTAATTTCTGCTAGCAACAACTGACGATGGATATATATTTCTTTCAGGCAAAATGCGGGGATGCTGCAAGGGTCGAATTCCAAGGAAATGACGGAAAGATTCATAATGTTTTTATTGATTCCGGTTTTGGCGATACCTACCGTCATATACTAAAACAAATGATTGAAGATGTTGGAAAAATTGATTTGTGGATCATATCTCATATTCATGATGATCATATTGGAGGTATTTTAGCTTTTCTAAACGCGGTCAAAGCCAAACTTATAAACCAAAAGGTCAAAACATGGTGGTATAATCCTCCACGTCTGATAGCAGGCGCAGCTAAAAATGTTAAAAGCATTCATCAAGGGGACCGGTTGTTTAATTATTTGAAAGAAAACAACAAGCTCATGTTATCGCCCATTACAAGTGAATTAAAGTCCATAGATTTGTACGGTTTAAAAATAACAGTATTATCTCCAGATATTAATGGGCTAAATAAATTAAGAGCAAAATATCAAAAAGTTTCACAACTAACTTTAGAACACGAAGAGCCCTTTCCCATCGACTATAAAGCATTAAAAAAGACAGATTACGATCTAAAACTGATAGATTTTGATCCGGGCAAATTTGATCCGGATGAGAACATTGATAATGGAAGTAGTATTGCTGTTTTGACAGAATTGGACGGCAAACGTATTCTCTGGCTGGCAGATGCCCACTCAAAGGTAGTCATACAGACAATAAAAAACATGGGGTACAGCAAACAGCGCCCTATTCATTGTGACTTGGTTAAGGTGACACATCATGGTAGTAAAGGAAATAATTCAGCCGAACTTTATGAACTTGTTAAATGTACGAAGTATATCTTTAGTGTAAATGGGGATAATATCCATAAACTTCCTGATAAACATTGCTTTGCATCTATCTTAATAAACAACGGAAGAGATTATAAAGAAGAATATCAGTTTTATTTTACCTATGATAATGCTACCTTAAAAAGTATTTTCGATGTGGACGGAAAAGGTGTATTTGAGAAATTTAACTTCAAGGTTTTCTACAATAATAACAAGTTTATTAAGATAAAAATATAATTTAGGTGATGGTTATAAGTTGGATCAAAAAAACGCTCAATTAATGAAAACTAAGGATTTACGCAGACTTTTTATTGCAAAGGTAAAGAAGAATTTTTTCTCAAATGATACTATTCATGCAGTATTAAAATATGATTTTAACCAAGAACAAAGGGATTATATTTTGGAGAAACTTTCTCCCAAATATAAAAACATTGCATACTGTAATCCACTTCCTGACGCCTATGAGGACCTTTGTAAACWTGAATGCTTTCATAGCGATGAAAGTAATCTCGAAATCGAACTACAATGGTATTTTGATAACATCACTCTATATAAACAAGAACTTGGTGATTTCTTTGAATATATGGACAACCTTGAAAGTGCAATCTTAAAAGACACGTATGAGAACGCGCTGGAGATATTAGACCTGATGGA
>NZ_JBFTQI010000711.1:0-3063 GCF_056398925.1 Pedobacter sp. 01T416_2 | reverse complement strand
CCACTTGGTGGTGCAAAAAAGGTGATTTGCTCTTTGTCAACCACATCAGTCATCCCAGCTAATTGTATCACCCTTAGGGTACTATCAAAAAATACCGGCTTAGATTTTAAGTACTGTAAAATTGTACCATCAAACTTAGCTTCATGTGTACCACTATCGAAATAATATTTTTTGCAGCTACCAAATACCACTAATGCAGCAGCTAACATTAAAAAAACAATTTTATTTGTATGTTTCATTTTCATATCTATTAATTCCAAAAATTATTTCCAACCAATTTCGGATTAGCCAAACGCTCTGCAGAAGAAATAGCTAATGGCCATGTCCATGCACCAGCATTGAAATCTGTTACCGTAATCGGGTTACTTGAATAATCTGCGTCTAAAATTCTTTTGGTACGCACCGCATCAAAAAAGAATTGTCCTTCGCCGATTAGCTCACGGCATCTCTCAAAATAGAGGTCTTTTTTAAGCTCCTCGCCATTAGTAATCAATAAAGGTGCACCTGCCATTACCCTTACCTGGTTAGCGAAATCTCTAGCTTGGCTATCATTATCTAATTCTGCAGCAGCTTGTGCAGCCAATAAAATCATATCTGGTAACCTAAAAATAATGGCACTATCATCGCTATTTATTGTTAAAGTAGACCCAGAACCCGTAGCATAATTGTTAATGTATTTTTTAAACTGGAAAGAGTTGTTATCCGAATCGTAATTCGCAAACCAGGTAGCTAACCTTGCGTCTGCCACACCTGCCGGAAAAAGCTTAGTGATGTAACTTTTCCTATAATTCATCCTACTAGTGGAAGTAGAGACACCACCATAATATGGGTAGTGAGCAAAGAAATAACCATACAAAGCATTTTGGTTAAAATTTTCACCGTAGTTAAAATCTTGCAAAATAATGAACAGATTCTCAGAAGAACGACCTTTGAATATCCTTTTTGTATTTTCTGTAGTTATAGGTAACAACTGATAATCAGTATAAGTAGCCAATTCATTAGCCAAAGCAATAGTAGCAGTATAATAAGGTTTTTTATCTGTGTTATCCCAAGCGGCAGCCCACATATTTAGATGCATCAATAAAGCAATAGCGCTTCCTCTAGTAGGTCTTATACCAATTTTAGATGGATCAGCATTGGTTACTGGCAAATCATTTTTTACAGCTTCCATATCCGCGATACATTTTTTCAATACCGTTACTTGGTCCGTTCTGGCTAAAGACGTGCTATGGTAAGCATCAGTATAGTAAATGGCATCCCCAAAAAGTTTGCAGATGAACATATAGCTTAAGTTACGTAAAAATACCGCCTCAGCCTTATAGTTTTTTCGCTCTGTTTCAGACAGTTCGCTACTTGGCACCTTATCTATTTCTTGGTACATGATATTTGAAGCAGCAATCACATCATACCAAACTTTCCAATTTTGCATGCTATTAAACGCAGCGCTAGGAACTAGCTTCATGTTGTTTGCAATTAGGTTATTGTAATCGGCACCTGCATTACCGGAAACAAAATTACCCCTCATCTCTAATGCTGGTAAAAAAGGACCATCACCAACTTTATCTCTCAATCGAGTATAAATTCCATTGGTAAAGCCTTCCACATCAGTTTTGGTTTTCCAAAAATTGTTACCAGATAGGGCATCAATTGGCGTTACGTTTAGGAATTTTTTACAACCTGGTGTTATCAAACAAAACACCATTGCCAACAATAAATATTTTATATTCTTCATTTTCAWCGTTTAAAAGATTAAAATTCTATGTTTAAACCAACTGCAAATTGTTTAGCCAAAGGATATCCACCTGGATAATCCCTACCTAAAGTTGTTACGTTTTCTGGGTTAGGCCCAGAATAATTGGTGATAAAACCTAAGTTAGAGGCGGTGGCATTTACACTCACCCTATTCATGCCATATTTATTTGTAAGTTTTTGTGGCAGCGTGTAATAAACCTTTACTGAGTTTAATTTGAAGTACGAACCGTCTTCTTGAAACAAGGTTTGAGAATACCTAAAAGGGTTGATGATGGACGACCTAATAAAATCTAAGGGATTACCATAGGCAGCTACATCTCCTTGGGCAGCCCAAACACTATATTGAGACAATGGCACCAAATTGCCCATTGTAGTAGGGGTACCAAAGTTTGCAAATTGTGCAGCCAAACTATTGTTTAAAATATCACGTTGTAAAGTAAAGGAAGTGTTGATCTCTAAACTCCAGCTTTTATATTGTAACAAGGTATTAAAACCACCAGTTATCTGGGGTTGGGAGTTACCTGCAATTACTTTATCATTTTCATCCAATACATAATTACCATCTAAATCGGTAAAAACAGGGTCACCAGCTCTAAAATAATTTAAGATATTCTTAGCACCTACACGATAAGGTAACCCAGTTAATGGATCTACAGGCACTTGTCTGTTAGTAGCATAAACCCCTTTGGTATTATACAAATAATTGGATAATGAGTTTAAACCTAGACGATAATAAGTATCTTGATCTTGAGTTGCTACATCATCATAAATCTTTTCACGTAAACCATCAGGCAACTGCGCCAAAACCTCTCTGTTAATTGCCAATGTTGCAGTTAAACTTAATTTAAAAGGGCTAGATGCATTTAAAGGGCGACCGGTAACCATAAACTCCCAACCATAATTTACATTACTAATTTGTGTATCTGAAATACCGTTAAATGAGGTTGTTGTAGACAGCTGCTTAGTCTTTAAAATATTATCAGTTTGTTTGTAATAAGTATCAAATATTAACGAAAATCTGTTATTAAACAAACCAAGGTCAAAACCTGCGTTATAGGTGGTAGCTTTGGTTGGTTCTAAACTTAAGTTAGGTAACAAAGAGGTATCTAGAATAACTGATTTAGTGTTATTATAATTATCGCCACCATAGTACATACCATAAGCATCATAAATACCACCATTTGGTGTAATGTTAGAGCCATAACTTAAACGGAAATCTCCATAATCAAGCCATTTAAGTTTTGATAAAAAGTCTTCCTTGTTAAAATTCCATTTTACCGAAATTGCTGGATTTTTCTTGTAGCCAGAATT
>NZ_JBFTQI010000710.1:0-3079 GCF_056398925.1 Pedobacter sp. 01T416_2 | reverse complement strand
TTGCTGCCCTTCGACTCCACCCAGGGTGATCGCAAAAGGATACCGCTTCCATCCCGTTTAGGTACAAAGGCTTATGCTGATGAACCTGGTTTTTCCTGCATGTTGCTAAACAGCGAAAATAGGAGTAATGTTGTGGCCACCTAAACCCGACTGGAACGTAAAGCTTGGAACGAGGTACGAGTGAGGACTTGATTAAAGGCGGGATTGTAGAAACCGAAAATGCTGCTGTAACTGCTTTCCACAAAAAGGATAAGCTTAAAAAGCAATTTATTAGAAAGTCGTCATCTCGACCGAAGCACCGCGGAGTGGAGAGATCTTTAAACTATGTTATTGAAATCAAATTTAAAGATTCTCCTCCAAAGTAGTTCCTTTGGAACACTATGGTCGAAATGACGATACTTCTGATCGACCCAACTCTTTTTATCAGTGCCTCCATGAGAAACAATTATTTAGGACTATTAATGTTTTTTTGCTTTTTTTCTCCGATTTTTTTAACGCTAAACGTAAAGTAGTGCTGATAGAGGTAACTGAAAAGTGCCATTAAAACCGATACCAGTATTCTCGAGAGCATCGCTAAAGTTGGATAATCTCTTAAAAGTTCCAACAAAAACTTCAATAAAACATAATTGGCCAGTATGTTAATGAATTGAAGGTTTAAAAACCTAAAAAGCTGAACCCTCCCTTTTAATTCGCTATGGGTAAATATCACATACTTATTAAGCAAAAAACTGGTTGGAATAGCAACGGCATAATCGACCAATAGCGATGCGGTTTCTCTCTGTAGTACAATTACCCCAAAATCTACTTCTTCGGTTTTAAAAATGAAAAAGTAAGCAAAATAATAACTTAAGATTCCTAACAGCAAAGTACCGCCACCAGTGGCCAGATACCTAAAATTGTGTAAAGAAATAAATTTTTTAAAAGGAGGGTGAAAAAAATCTATTACGGCTAAAATTATTTTGCGCATTACTTAAAACTGTTCGTTGTTATTATTGGGCTTCACCAAATGCATAAGCGGTCGTCATCCTGAATTTATTTCAGGATCTTTCCTGCGATAAAGATGCTGAAACGAGTTCAGCAGGACGTGGTGGCCTTGAAATATGCATTTATCGTGCACCCTTTGTTGTTGGGCGCAATTTACAATTAAATTTTTATTGCCACAGAAATAAGATTATTTATGCAATTTACTCGTTATTGGAGTAATATGTAGGTTGTGCAACAAAATCGATTACTGCGCACCAGGTATAAGAGGGGTGGGGCTGTATGCTTACGCCAACGGTATTGAGCTTGTATTTTTGATCAAGTAAATTAAAGCGGTGGCCAAGAGAAGGTACGCCACAATCTAACAACAAATGGCAAACAATATCTAAACTGTTCGAGTAACCGAAATCGATATTTTCGCTCATAGCTTTATTGGCGAAATACCTGGATAATCGTTTCGAAAATTTATCTCCGTTACTACTTTCGTGCGTATCGAGATTATTCCTGTTCAAATCCTGTGCATGGCTCCTGCTTAATGATGTTAATTTATCATCAGGATAAAATAGCTGCAGGTTTTTTACGCCACGCAAATGTTTAAGTAAAGAAGTGTAGTAGGAATTATTTCGGGTAATCCTGAGCTCATTGTAATTTCTGTACTTCCGCACTTTAGCATTGTAGTTATTGATATAGTCTTCTAAAAACGTATAATAAAACTTTTCGCCATCTAGGCGGATCAAGTTCATATACATCACAATGTTTTTTTCTTCGTTATTTAAATAAGAAGTATTTGCTGCGGTATTCGCTTTGCGGAATTCGGCATCAGTCCATTTTTGAGCATTAACCTGGCTGGAAAAAAATAAGAGCAAAAGGGCAGGTACAAGTATTTTAAACATAGGATGATTTTCATGGATAACGTCTTTTAATTTTTTTTATTTCTCGTTTTTTAAAATAATATCGCGTAAGCAATTAGTTACAGCCTTTACCTGATAAGGCAAAGTGAATATGCGTAATTTTAGTTTTAGAAAACGATGATGAAAGGAATATTAATATTAGGCTGTTTATTAAATTTTGCGGTTTCCTTAAAGGCGCAGGTTGATACGGCAGCAATTAGAACAGTTTCGAATCATATAAAGAAAGAATTTGCCCCAGATAAACGGTCTGTTTATTTTAATATTCAATTTAAAGGAGATACTGTTTTTGCAGAAAGTACCTCGGCGCAAGTGCTCGAGGCACTAAATAACCAAAGTAAAGATTTTAAGGGTTTCGTTAAAATAAATACACTCCTTCCTTCAAACAGTTTAGCTGGGATGGAATATGGATTAGCCAATCTTTCGGTCTGTAACAATAGAGCAGCCCCTCAAAATGCGGCAGAAATGATGACGCAGATGATTTTGGGCACACCTGTGCAAGTATTAAAGAAACAAGGCGGTTATTATTTGGTACGTACACCTGATGGTTACCTTTCATGGACTGATGCTACCGCTGTAAGTATTATGGATAAGACGGCCTTTGAGGAGTGGAAAAAATCAAAACGGATTATTTTTACTTCCGACTTTGGTCATGCTTTTAGCAAAGCAGATATGAACTCCTCACGGGTTTCCGATTTAGTAAATGGCAATATCTTAGTATTAACTGGCGAAGAAAAAGCTTATTATCAAGTTGTTTTTCCCGATAAACGGACGGGCTACATTAAAAAAACTGATGCCAAATTGTTTTCAGATTGGCTGAAAAAACCTAATCCAAATGCGGAAGCTATTTTAACAACTGCAAAAACATTAATTGGCGTGCCCTATCTTTGGGGTGGCACATCTATCAAAGGGGTAGATTGTAGTGGTTTTACCAAAACAAGCTATTTCCTGAATGGAATCATTATTCCGAGAGACGCCTCGCAACAAGCTTTGGTTGGAGAAGATATACCTGTTTTAGAAGGAGATTCGATTAGCCTCACTAAGTGCCTTAAAAATTTAAAAGCAGGGGATCTATTGTTTTTTGCCGCGGCAAAATTGAAAGGCACATCCGGAGGAAGAATAACACATACTGCTATTTATATGGGCGATGGCGAGTTTATTCAATCAGCTGGAATGGTTAGGATTAACAG
>NZ_JBFTQI010000709.1:0-3089 GCF_056398925.1 Pedobacter sp. 01T416_2 | reverse complement strand
GTATCATTTCCCGTAATTCATTCGTCCAGGCCGGTGCTTTCTTTCCTTTATTTTCCCGAAGGTACCTAGTGTATATGTCGAGTAACATTTGTTCAACTGGTCCGGCCTGTGTATGTGTTTTGTGATAAAGGTGTTTTGCCCAACTATACAGGCCATCATAAATCTGCATACCTAAAGCCAGTAACTCCTGATCATCTGAACTGTGGTAAGCCAAGCCTGAAAATACAGCTTCTAGCCCTGCTGCCTGTGGTGCGAAGTCATGGCGATCAGTATCTGCACCGCGAACGATAGCCGCAATGCGGTCGAGAGCAGAATCTTTCAACTGGTGTTTTTTGATGAAATAATCAAAAGTGCATTGATCATTGTAATGCGTATATTCTACATCTGGCATGTCGAATGGTATGGCCCCTAATTCCCTGGCTTTAATCATCACCTGATCTGAGGGTACATAAATAATTTCTGCATCGGGATCGATAAAACGCCTGATTAGCCAAGGGCAGGCAATCCGGTCAATTTTTGGATGTTCACGGGTAATCCATTTTGTCATTTGTAATAGGGGAGTAGTATGCAAAGTTAACTATCGTACCTGATTTTAATAACAATAATTCGGTGAAGTGAAACTTTTGTTTATTACATCAAAAAAATGGTTAGTTCACCTGGAATAAACGGCTAAGTTTTTAAGTGACCATATAGCGTGCTGTAGGATAAGTTAGGCCGTAAAGCCCCTTCAACATTGTCGCATATCACCACTGGCAAACTCGAATTTACATGCCATCTTTGTATAGTCAGGAATTAATATTGAAAAAAGACAAATTAATGGAGCAGCTACCATTCCAAAAACGGGCGAAACCGAAAAGCCTTAAGAGTAGGAAATTAAAAAAATGATTTTATGTCGAACAACACCGTTTCATTGCACAGAGTTTTAAAAGCATCGCCAGAAAAAGTATATCGTGCATTTACTGAACCTTTGGCAATTGCTTCATGGTTACCTCCATACGGCTTTCTTTGTACTGTTCACGAAATGACAGTAGCATTAGGAGGCTCTTTTAAAATGTCGTTTCATAATTTTTCTACCTCCAATGGTCATTCATTCGGCGGAAAATACCTTGAAGTAACACCAAACGAGTTTTTAAAGTATACCGATCAGTTTGATGATCCAAACCTGCCTGGTGAAATGATTACCTCAGTTTGGTTGAAAAAGACCTTAGTGGGTACCGAAATTAAAATTACTCAGGAAGGAATTCCTTCAGCTATCCCTGTAGAGATGTGCTACCTGGGTTGGCAGGAATCGCTCGAAAAGTTAGCTAAGCTGGTCGAACCAGAAATACCAGATGCTTAATTAAAGGAATTATATTTTTGAAATACATAACTCCAGCTAACCTCATGGCTTAAGAGGTTGTATCATAAAGACGATTTCACCTCAAATGCTGTCATGTTGAGCTTGTCGAGACACCTCAAAGAGTATTTAACAGGCCCTTCGACAGGCTCAGGATGACAAATCTATATTTATGATACAACCTCTTTTTTGTACGCTTACCTGATATTAAGCGATTTTGCCAAATGATTAAGCCTGTTTTTAGAAGCGGGGTTACGCAATTTAGAACTGGCATTGAAAATACACTGGGCAACCTACCTGTACAAACGATGCTCCATGATTCTGTTTTTAAGAAATTAGATAGTGAATCGAAATTGTTTAAAGTGCTGGTCATCAAAACAAATGAAGTAATTCCTTATACTTCTGTGTTTTTGCAACTCGATTGTGCTTACTGGACTAAATCAAAGGAAGATCGTTTAAGAAGTAAGATGAAGTAAAAAAATTCGATTAGAATCTACCTCTTGCAAATGTTGCCCTTCAGTTATCTGGAGGGCTTTTTTATGGTCAAGTAATACGATAATAATGAAATTCATATTCTTTAAACAAATTTGGAATATTCTTGTTGTACTGGTATAAACATCTGACCGGCTCCCTTAAATGATTTTCGATCACTAACAAAGAGATAGGATCATGAAAGAATTTTCTGTCAAATTCAGAACAGATAGTTTGGATCTGAATGCAAAGGTTAGCCCAAACCGCAGGCATGGCCAGTTCAAAGTTGAATTGGCAGGGCAGGAGACTGAACCGCTTATATTAACACAATTGGTAAACGGAGATTGGGAAGTAACAGAACGTGGTACAAATGATTTGTCTGATCAGGAGTTAAGAGGCCTTGGCCACGCCATCGATCTTAAGATTAAGGAAATTTATCAGATTAAAAATATCCTGGTAACAACAGATTTTTCAAAGGCTTCGATTAATGCAGCAGAGTATGCGGCGGCTTTATCCCATCAGCTAAGAATCGATAATCTAGTATTATATCATTCATATGCTGCGCTTGATATACCCACTACATCTTATGCTGCCATGCCATGGCAGTATGATGAGCAGCCTGAAGTGTGCTTAGAAAAGACTAAAAACCTTCAGAAAGATCTGGAAGCGCTAATATCAACACATACCAGGATAGAAGTCTATAACGATGAGCGGGCATTAATTGTTGCTATAAATGAGATAAGTGCTAAGCTCAATATTGGGTTGGTTATAACCAGTACTACAGGAAAAAGTAATCTGGAACGAATTTTAGTGGGTAGCAATGCACTTAGCTTAGCGAAACATTGTAAGGTGCCATTGCTTATGATTCCTCCACAAATTACTTTTAAGCCTATCAAACAAATTGTTTTCGCCTGCGACCTTAAAAATGTTTCAGAATCCACCCCGATTTATGCTATAAAAACCTTTGTCCATGCCCTAGGCGCAAAATTACTCATCTTAAATGTGGATCAGGATGAGACGCATTTCAATCCCGATAGAATTAAAGAAATGACGGCACTGCATCAGCTTTGGGACAGAGAAGAACCCGAATATCACTATATAGATGATGAAAATACCGCACATGGCATTGTGATGTTTGCAGAAAAATATCAAGCCGATCTGATCGTTACCGTTCCAAAAGTATATGGTTTTTTTGAAAGTATATTTCACTCCAGCATCACGAAGAAGCTCACTTATACTACCCATTTACCTTTATTACTGTTTAAAGACGATTAGTAAAGCC
>NZ_JBFTQI010000708.1:0-3092 GCF_056398925.1 Pedobacter sp. 01T416_2 | reverse complement strand
ACTGGGAGGCGATTTTACTGTTTTATTGCCGTAATTTATTTTTAGATTCGTCATGCTGTCCCGAATATTCGGGATCAGCATCTATCAAGGAAAACCCTGATCCCGATTTAAAATCGAGACAGGATGACGACAAATAGTATACTATGAATTTCATCACTTTTACCGAAACCAACCTTAGAGCTTTTACCTTTAGCGTTTTTAAAAAAATGGGCTGTTCTGATGAGCATGCCGATTTAGCAACCGATGTATTAATCCGTTCAGATTTACGTGGAATCGACTCGCATGGCGTTGCCCGTTTAAGCGGTTATGTACTCCTTTGGGAAAAGAAAAGGATAAATGCTACGCCCGATATTAAAATCGTACATGAAACACCAACTACTGCCACTGTAGATGGCGATGCAGGTTTAGGCTTAGTGGTTGCACCATTTGCCATGAAAGTTGCTATAGAAAAAGCAGAAAAATACGGTAGCGGATGGGTATCGGTTAAAAATTCCAATCACTTCGGTATTGCAGGCTACCATGCTTTAATGGCGGTAGAAAAGGATATGATCGGAATCAGTATGACCAACGCAAGTCCTTTGGTAGCCCCTACTTATGCTAACGAACGTTTATTGGGTACAAACCCCATGTGTTATGCCTTCCCAGCCGGAAAATACCCACCAGTAATTGTAGATATGGCCACAGCAGCGGCAGCAAACGGAAAACTGGAAATTGCCCAAAGAGCAAACAAAAGTATTCCGGATGGTTGGGTCCAGGATAAAAGTGGGGAAAACTCTACCGATCCGAACGAATTAAAAAATGGCGGTTCGCTCCTTCCTTTGGGCAGTGATAAAGATCATGGCAGTCATAAAGGTTATGGGTTAAGTGCTACGGTCGATATTTTATCAGCGGTGTTATCTGGCGCGAATTATGGCCCTTGGGTGCCTCCTTTTGTGGCTTTCTTAGAACCATCGGCCAATCCGGTTGGCGAAGGACTTGGCCACTTTCTGGGCGCTATGCGCGTAGATGGTTTCAGACCAGCTGCAGACTTCAAAAATCATTTAGATAATTGGGTAGAACGCTTTAAAAGTGCAAAAACGATAGATCCTGATAAAAAGGTAATCATCCCTGGCGAACCTGAACATGAATTTGAGCAGGAAAGGAAAATCAGCGGTATTCCGATCATTGATGTTGTGGTAAAGGATCTGAATGAACTTGCAGTGAAATTGGGTATTGAAGAATTAAAATAACTTCATTTAACCGCAAAGGGCGCTGAGAAGAAAGCACTAAGTTCGCAAAGTTGGGTGCAGCAATTCTATTTTTCCTTAAAGATCCTTCGATTACGCTACCAATTACAGGTTTAGAAAATCAGTCGTCATTTCGACTGAAGCCTAGCGAAATGGAGAAATCTTTTAACATACTTCATTCAAAGATTTCTCCACTGCGGTCGAAATGACGATTCTACGGACCTGTCATCACCCCTCCTTTGTTTTTTCTAAAACTAACCTCTCAGGATGACGATCGAATGAAAATTTCATGTTTTCCGTGTTTCCGCAGCAAAAACACTTAGGTGAGTTCATTATTCATTCTACTGCTTCAATAGATCCTGAAATAAATTCAGGAGGACGGATGTAAGAAAACACGGATTAGAATAAAAAAGCCACAGATTTAACCAGAATCTGCGGCAACTATTAATGATATGGTTTATACCTAACCATAGGAGGTCTTTTTTTAAGGCTTAACAGTTAAGTTATCTTTTAAGTAAAGTGATTTACTTGATGATCCGATCATAATTCTATACTGCCCTGGAGTTACTTCCCATACATTATTGATATTGAGTGTTTGCAGCACCTCTTTATCCAGTTTGAATGAAATTACCTTTGTTTCACCAACCTTTAAATGTACCCTCTGAAAAGCCCTCAATGCAAGAACTGGCTGTGCCAATTTGCTCAACAAAGGTCTCATATACAACTGCACCACTTCTTCACCATCATAATTGCCAGTATTTTTAAGCTCGAAGCTTAAGTTAGTGGTTTCATTTTTAGCAATACTTTTACGGTTAAACTTCAAATTGTTATAAGAAAAGTTGGTATAACTTAATCCATATCCAAATGGGAAAAGTGGTTCCCCGCTTAAGTTGTTATAATCATCGCCTCTTCCAGTAGGTTTATGGTTGTAAACCAATGGTAACTGCGATTCATCTATCGGGTAAGTAATTGGAAGTTTACCTGACGGATTTATCTTGCCAAGCAGTACATCTGCAATGGCGCTACCTCCTGCTTCGCCTGGGTACCAAACATTTAAAACTGCGCTTACTTTATTTAACCAAGGCTGCATATTGATCGCACTTCCACCGGTTAATACCACAATAATAGGTTTCCCGGTTTTTACGAGTTCTCCCAGTAGCATTTCTTGATTACCAGGCAGGTTTAACATCGCCCGATCTAAAAACTCTCCTTCTTTTATGCCTGCAACAAATACGATTGCATCGTTGTTTTTTGCAGCAGCCACCGCATCAGTTATTYCGTTTGATTTCCTGATATTATAATCCCAGATCAGTTTGATTTTACCATTGCCTTTAGGTTCAAAAAATTCGATCTTAATTGCATACTCCTTATTTTTCTCAAAATGAAATGGAACGGTTTTCGTATTGAAAGATTTTTTATCCCAATTATCGATAAGTAACTGGTTATCCAGGTATAATCGGTAACCATCATTTCCCTCCAATCCGATATTAACATCAACATTCTGTGGCACCTTAATTTTACCGGCCCACCTTACCGAATAATCATCCAATTGGAGCTGCTCG
This sequence comes from Pedobacter sp. 01T416_2, assembly GCF_056398925.1. NCBI lineage: Bacteria > Pseudomonadati > Bacteroidota > Sphingobacteriia > Sphingobacteriales > Sphingobacteriaceae > Pedobacter > Pedobacter sp. 01T416_2. The sequence goes on along the minus strand of NZ_JBFTQI010000708.1, from coordinate 304 downwards.
TCTGGCGGATATAACGTCCAACTGAAATTAACAGCCTTATCATTTACTTCTTTAATTGGGTTTCCTGAAAATTGAAGCCCTTTGTAATAGCTTCCCATTAATCCTGCTTTCTGATTGGCAGAAAGAAACTGACTATCTATCGGAATATAAGATTGCAGATCCCGGCTACTGCCTTTTACATAATTAACCTTAACGTTATTGGATACGGCATTTTTTAAGCCCTCCAATATATTTATTTTATTGTTTCCGGTACCGCTATAGCCACCTAATCTGGCTTCAACAGCATCTTCCCCTACCAGTAAGA
>NZ_JBFTQI010000707.1:0-3094 GCF_056398925.1 Pedobacter sp. 01T416_2 | reverse complement strand
GTACTGGGCTGCTCCTGCTGTGCACTCTAATCTTTTTGGAAAGCATCCATTAATACAATATAACGAAGCCAAAAGTATTTCCCTTTCCATCAGGGCTATTTAGCAGATACGGTAATTTAAAATTTAATTCGTAGTCGAATATGATTTATTTTTTTTAAAAAATCTCAAAACTTTTTATTTCATTCTGGGTTATTTATATAATTCACATTATACTAATCTTTTACAGATTAATTTGTTTGGTTTAAAAAAGGGATTTATGGATATAAATCCCTTTTCTTTTATGCGAATATTTTAAATCCTATATTAGCCCAATCAACATCACATCCATATTTTAGATGAACAGAAAACATTTCCTTTCTTCTTTTATTGCGACTGCAACTGTACTTCCTGCTTTTAAAACACTCGCCAATACCGTTGAAAACGAAAATTCATCATTTAAGATCCCTCCTTATTTAAAACCTGGTGATACCATCGGGATTACAAGTCCTGCAGGGTATATTACACAAGAACAGATCCAACCATCAGTTTTACAGATGCAAAGCTGGGGATTTACCATAAAAGTTGGCAATACTATTGGCAAACGCGATTTTACCTATGGTGGAACAGATGAGGAGAGATTAGCTGATTTTCAGCAAATGCTCGATGATCCAACAATTAAAGCTATTATGTGTGCCCGCGGTGGTTATGGTTTTGTACGGATAATCGATAAATTAGATTTCTCATCATTTAAAAGAAAGCCCAAATGGATTATCGGCTTTAGTGATATTACCGTTTTGCATTGCCRTTTGGCCAAAAATTATGGCATTGCCTCTATCCATTCTAAAATGTGCAATAGTTTTCCTGATGATTGGAGTAAAGCTGAACCTATACAGATTGAAACGATTTTATCTGTAAAAAATGCTTTAATCGGTGAGCAAATGGGTTACACCGCTCCTCCTAACGTAAATAACCAACAAGGAAAAGTTGATGGCATTTTAGTGGGCGGAAACCTGAGTATTATCGAAACTTTGGCAGGTAGCGATTCGGATTTAGATACAAAAGGTAAAATCCTTTTTATCGAAGATACGGGTGAATACCTTTATAGTATTGATAGAATGTTGTGGAACCTAAAACGCAGTGGCAAACTGAAAAATCTAAAGGGATTAATCGTTGGTGGTTTTAAAGTTAAACCCGATGATGTTGGCGAAGAATTCGGCAAAACCATTTATGATAGCGTTTTAGAAAAAGTAAAAGAATACAGTTATCCCATTGCTTTTGATTTCCCCGTGGGGCACCAACGAAATAATTTTGCTTTAAAATGTGGTGTAAACCATACCTTAATTGTAAACGAAACCGGCTCGGTATTACGAACGGTTTAACATCCACCATTATTCTATATGCGATCGTCACCCTGAATTTATTTCAGGGTCTTTATTGCAGGAAGATGCTGACCACGTAGTAGCTACAAGACAATTGAAAACACTATTTCTACTTGTAAAATAAATTCAGCATGACGATGTCTTTAATGTGAAATCCAACTAACATAAGATGCCTTAAATGGTCCAAAAAAACAGACAGACTAAACCTTATATTAAAACATAAATTTTGAGTGATCTCAAAGTTTTGAGCTTTCGTCTCAGCATTTTCCCCTTTGGTCTCAATTGTTAAAACGTGGCCTTAACCGGATATATTTTTGTGTTCAATAGTTCTATAGACACAAAATTTATTCGCCATGTGCAAATACATCAAATATATTGTCGTACTCATTTTGCTTGTAGCGCCTTATGCAATCAAAGCTCAGGATATTCCACAAGTTTGGGATCTAAAAACTGCTATCGAGTATGCCAAAGAAAAAAACATCAGCATCAATACCTTAAAGCTGAGTTCTCAAACGGCAGAGCAAAATTTAATCGCTTCAAAAGCAGCGGTACTCCCAGATTTATCCGGAAATGTTTCCCAGGCCATTACCAATTATAAATCGGGTTTACAGAATACCAGTGGTTTTGGCTTAAGTTCAGATATGACGCTGTACAATGGAAGTTATTTAAAAAATGACATCAAGGCTAAAGAACTTACCTTACAGACCGCAAATCTATCGGTAGAAGCAGCCAAAAACGACATTACCATCTCCATCACCCAGGCTTATCTGAATATTTTATTGGCCAGAGAAAACATCACCTATTTAAAAGATCTGTTAACCACCAGCGAGGCTCAGGTTAAACAATCAGAACAACAATATAAGTTTGGAACCATTGCCAAAAAAGATTTGTTGCAGTTACAGGCTACTTACGCCAATGATAAATATACTCTGATTACTGCACAAAATACTTTACAGCAAAATATTTTAACCTTAAAGCAACTGTTACAATTGCCTACAGCTACTCCTTTTGAAGTAAGTACAACCGATACGGTTGTAGTAGCCCCCGCATTGGATAATTTAGCTTCGGCACAAGATCAGGCATTGCGTACCCGTCCGGAAATTAAAAGTGGAGAATTAAATATACAGCTTCAAACCACCGAACTGGCCAAAGCAAAATCTACCTTACGTCCAACGCTGAGTTTAGGTGGATCGCTAAATACAGGTTATAACAATAATAATATCGGCGGCTACGGCTATCAGCTTAATAATAGTTTTTACCAAAACTTAGGTTTAACGCTTTCAATTCCGATTTTTGATAGAAAAGTAACCAAAACAAATGTTGCCAAGGCTAATATTGGCATTGAGCAGGCCCGCTTATCGCTTTTAGATGCCAAAACAACATTAACTCAAAATGTAGAACGTGCTTACATTAATGTACAGAACGCAAACAGCCAGTATGCTGCAGCACAAGAGCAGTTTAACTATACTGGCGAGGCTTTACGCATTTCGAATGCAGCCTTAAAAGAAGGCACCAACAATATTGTAGAAAACCTGCAACAGAAAAATTTATATGTGCAGGCTTTACAGGCCTTTGTTCAGGCTAAATATACAGCAAGCCTTTATACCAAGATCTATAATTTTTACACAGGAGTTCCTATTACTAACTAAAATACATGATGATGGCTACCGCCTAGTCTACTTAATATTTGAATCATGAAAAAGAAAACAATATTTATTATCATCGGTATCGCAGTT